>CAJKNS010000117.1 GCA_905201305.1 uncultured Eubacteriales bacterium | reverse complement strand
GCACCCACCGATGCCATCGCGGCGCGATACAGCGAGATCAACCAGAGCCAGTGGGAGCTGCTGGAGGAAAAGAAGCTCACCCGGGAGCAGGTACTGATCCGGCGCTTCCAGCTGTTGTTTCAGGAGCTGGGGGTCCACGCCTCCTGCGAGGATACCCAGCACTGCTATGAGAATATGCTGGCAAAGGGGCATGACTTTATGCCGGGTGCACCGGAGCTGCTGGAGCTGCTGAAGGGGCACTACCAGCTGTATCTGGTGTCCAACGGCACCGCGATGGTGCAGGATTGCCGTTTGCGGGATTCTGGCGTTGAAAACTATTTTCAGGGGATTTTCATTTCCGAGCGAATCGGCGTGGATAAGCCCCAGAAGGAGTTTTTCGACCGGAGCTTTGCTGTCATTCCGGATTTTAACCCCAGTCAGGCAATGATTATTGGCGACAGTCTGACCTCGGATATCCGAGGGGGCAACAATGCGGGTATTCAAACCTGCTGGTATAATCCCAAGCACAAGCCCCGGCGGACGGATATCCATGTGGACTATGAGATCTCGGACCTGATGGAGCTGCCAAAGCTGTTGGAAACCCTGTGACACAACATAAGAATACCCCGGAAAACGGTACTCGTTTTCCGGGGTTTGTCGTTATAAAGGGATTCTTATTCTACCTTGCCGCCCTCGACTACCAGAGCCTCGGGATCAGCAGCCTCGCCGTAGACGGGCGCCAGGGTTGCCTCATAATCGGCATGGAAGAACTGTTCATCTGCCAGTCCCTCAATCTCCTGGTTCAGCCAATCCAGCAGGGTGCTGTTGCCCTTGTGGACGGCGGGGGCAATGGTGTCTACATCGCCCAGAGAGTCAATGCCAACGGTGAAGCCGGGATTGGACAGCGCCCATGCCAGCACCTCGGTGTTATCGGTGGAGAAAGCGTCGCCGCGACCATCCAGCAGTGCATTGTAAGCATCGGCATACTGGTCATACTTCTGGAGGGTAATGTCGGGATAGTTCTCGGAGAAATAGGTTTCAGCGGTGGTGCCCTTGCAGACGATCAGAGTCTTGCCTTCCAGATCCTTGACATCGGTAATCACATTGCTGTCCGGGGAAACCACGCCCAGGGAAACCTTCATATAGGGCAGCGCAAAGTCAACCTGCTGTGCCCGCTCGTCGGTGACGGTGAAGTTTGCCAGCACCACGTCAACCTTGCCGGTCTGGACGAATTCCACGCGACTTGCGGGGTCCAGAGATACGTATTCTACATCCACGCCCAGGTCCTTGCCAATCCGCTCAGCAAAGTAGACGTCGTAGCCCTGATAAGCGCCGTTTTCATCCACGTAGCCAAAGGGAGCCTTGTCGGAGAATACGCCGATGATGATCTTGCCGCTCTCCTTGATCTCGTCCAGGGTACGGAATGCGCCGTCGGAGGAGGTATCAGCGGTGCCAGCAGTGGAAGCGGCAGCGGATGCAGCGCCGGAATCAGCAACGGAGGATGCGGAATTGCTGCCGCAGCCGGAAAACAGCATCAGCAGCGCGATAAATGCAGCGGTAATTTTTAAAATAGTACGTTTCATGGGAATCATTCCTTCTTTCAAGTATTTTAAAGATTGTAATCAAGCGATAGCGGATTCTGACTCACGACAACATCGTATGCCAGAATGCACCGGCATTCGAAACCCCGGCGCTGCGGATGGATGGGAATACATGAGATCAGGCTCCTTTCTATAACATATTTAGAAGGTATGTTTGATATGTGATTGGAATTATAGCACATAAATCCTGCTGTGTAAATAGGGAATTAACCATTTTCTTCATGATTCTGCTTTGGTGCATCAAAGGTGAAGGTGTTTAGGAATGCCTGAGCACGCTGGGTCTTGGGCGCGGTAAAGAACTGCTCCGGCGGCGCTTCTTCCACGATCTTTCCGCCGTCAATGAAGATGATTCGGTCTGCCACTGCCTTTGCAAACTGCATCTCGTGGGTGACGATCACCATGGTCAGCCCCTGCTGTGCCAGCTCCAGCATGACGTCCAGTACCTCCCGGACCATCTCCGGGTCCAGGGCAGCAGTTACTTCATCAAACAGCATGATCTCCGGATGCATGCACAGAGAGCGAACAATGGCAACGCGCTGCTTCTGACCACCGGACAGCTGCCGGGGATAGGCATCCTTTTTCTCCAGCAGTCCCACCCGCTGCAGCAAGGATTCCGCCTCGGCTTCCACCTCTTTCCGGTCCCGCTTCTGGACCTTCATGGGCGCTAGGGTGATGTTGTCCAAAATGGTCTTGTGGGGGAACAGATCATAGCTCTGGAACACCATGCCGATGCGCTGACGAATCTTTGGCAGCTCCTTGGGATTATCGGAAATCTTTACGCCGTCCAGGGTGATCTCTCCGGCGTTGATGGTTTCCAGACCGTTGATGCAGCGGAGCAGCGTACTCTTTCCGCAGCCGGAGGGACCCAGGATTACCACAACCTCGCCCTTTTGGATGGTGAGATCCAGCCCGTTTAGAATGGTATTATCCCCATAGGACTTGACCAGTCCCGAAATTTTCAGTTCATTCATCGCGATCACTCCATTTCTTCTCCAGATATTTTGCCACCAGGGAGATGGGCCAGCAGGTGAAGAAATACAGGAAGAAGATGACCCCGTAAATCCACAATGCTGCGGTGGGATAGGCATAGCGATTGGCGTCGATGACCTGCTGTCCGACCTTCAGCACCTCCACCACGCCAATGATGACCACAAGGCTGGTGGTTTTCACCATGCGGGTAATCAGGTTGATGGCAAGAGGAATCAGCCGGCGCAGTGCCTGCGGAATGACCACATAGAGGTAGGTTTGCAGCTTGGTCATGCCCAGAGCTTCAGCGCTGTCGTACTGATGCTTCGGAATGCTTTGCAGTGCGCCGCGCACCAGATCGCCCAGCTCCGCGGTACCCCACAGGGTAAAGACCAGAATTGCGCTGGCAGTGCCGGACAGATTCCAGCCAAAGGCGCGGGGCAGTCCGAAATAGACCAGAAACAGCAGCACCAGCTGGGGCATAATCCGAATAAACTCCAGATAAACCCGGCAGATTGCCTTGACCACCGGATTCTTCATGGTCATAATCATGCCCAATATCACACCAAATACAATGGAAAGTCCGGCGGAAATCAGGCTGATCCGAATGGTGATCCAGAGTCCGCCCAGAAGACGAAGAAAGTTGGTGCCCTGAAACAGAACGCTAATCCCCAAATCCTGCATAGCGAAGCCTCCTTTCCAGAATACTTGCCACAATGGAAATGGGCAGTAGAATCACCAGGTAGCTAACCACCAGCATGCCCAGGGATTCTGTGGTTTTGTAGTAGAGCCCAATGAGGTCCTTTGCCACATACATAAGGTCCGCCAGTGCAATGGCGCTGAACACCGAAGTCTCCTTAATTAAAAAGATCACATTGGCACACAGTGGCGGCACGGAGGTAGCCAGGGCTTGGGGCAGAATCACATAGCCCATGGTCTGCCGGCGGGTAAGCCCCAAGGACTGAGCCGACTCCCACTGAATGGTTTCTACGGATTCCAGTCCGCTACGGAATGCCTCTGACATATAACTGCCCCCCAAAAACGTCAGACCAATGATGGCGCAGCCCTCGGGACTGATGCGGATGCCCAGCTTTGGCAGTCCGAAGTACAGGAAAAACAGCTGCACCAGCAGCGGCGTATTTCGGGAAAGCTCCACATAAACAGAAACCACACGCCGCAGCACCGGGACCTTTTCATACTGCACCGCAGCACAAAGAAGCCCAAGTACACAGCTGAGCAGAATGCCAATCACACCAATCCGCAGCGTTAGACCGGCAGCTTCCACATACATGGGCGCATATTCCTGGATGAAACTCCAATCCAATGATGATAACCTCCTTTCGGGCGAAAAAACACGGATGCCTGTGCATCCGTGTAACTCCACCTCGAGAGTCATCGAAAATGCCCATGGCAAAGCTCGCCTGCGTAACCAAGCAGACAACAACAACACATCATATGCACGTTTGCGCTTACGAGGTACTGTGCCATGGAGATTTTCCTCCCATTATTCTTTCGTTCATTAGAGAGATTAACATTATTATTCAGTAATGTCAATAGGGAAATACAACTAAACTGATAAATCATGCAGAAAAAAGGGAAAATAGGGGAAAAAGCACCAACAATCGAGTCAATTTGCAGGGCGAATTGAAAGAGAGATGACAAATTCCTGCGAAAAAATAGAAAAATGATAATTCCCTATTGACAGACCTGGAAAGCTGTGCTAAT
This sequence comes from uncultured Eubacteriales bacterium, assembly GCA_905201305.1. Taxonomy (GTDB): domain Bacteria; phylum Bacillota; class Clostridia; order Oscillospirales; family Oscillospiraceae; genus HGM13006. Next base: position 3,024 of record CAJKNS010000117.1, on the reverse strand, counting down.
ATCATATCAATCCGATAGGAAAACTATTTAACCAGGAGGTCAGCAGCATGAGAATTCAGTTTCAGTCTCTCCTCCGCAGCAATTTCCGCTGTGGGCGAATGCTTGGGCACCGGACGCAATTTGCGTGTGGGCTGCTTTCCTGTACCCAAATGGCAGTGTAAAGCGCCATATCATGCGGTTGCTGTCCGGGCAGATTTGTGTCCGGGCTTTTTTGTACCCTAAAATGAAATTCAAACAAGATTTTATAAAATAGAAAGAGGTTATTATTATGTCTGAATATAAATTTGAAACCCTGCAGCTCCATGTTGGTCAGGAGCAGGCCGATCCCGTCACCGATGCCCGTGCCGTTCCCATCTATGCCACCACTTCTTATGTGTTCCACAACTCTCAGCATGCCGCAGACCGCTTTGGTCTGGCTGACGCCGGCAACATCTATGGTCGTCTCACCAACTCCACCCAGGATGTGTTTGAAAAGCGGATTGCAGCTCTGGAGGGCGGCGTAGCCGGTTTGGCAGTTGCATCCGGTGCAGCAGCCATCACCTACACCATTCAGGCGCTGGCAAAGCAGGGCGAGCATATTGTTGCCCAGAAGACCATTTATGGCGGCACCTCCAACCTGCTGGCACATACCCTGCCCCTGTATGGCATTGAGGCAACCTTCGTGGATGCGCATAACCTGGAGGAGGTTGAGGGCGCCATTCAGGACAACACCAAGGCAGTGTACATCGAAACCCTGGGTAACCCCAACTCCGACATTCCCGATATCGATGCCATCGCAGCCATTGCGCACAAGCACGGTCTGCCTCTGGTTATCGACAACACCTTCGGCACCCCCTATCTGATTCGTCCCATTGAGCACGGTGCTGACGTGGTGGTTCATTCCGCAACCAAGTTCATCGGCGGTCACGGCACTACCTTGGGCGGCGTGATTGTAGATGGCGGCACCTTTGGCTGGGCTGCATCCGGCAGATATCCCTGGATCTCCGAGCCCAACCCCAGCTATCACGGCGTGAAGTTCACCGAGGCTGCGGGTCCCGCTGCTTTTGCTACTTACATCCGCGCAATCTTGCTCCGGGATACCGGCGCAACCATCTCTCCCTTCGCCGCGTTCCTGCTGCTTCAGGGCACCGAAACCCTGTCCCTGCGGCTGGAGCGCCATGCCGAGAACACCAAGAAGGTGGTAGAGTATCTGGTGAACCATCCTCAGGTGGAGCATGTGAACCATCCCTCCCTGCCCGATCATCCCGATCATGCCCTGTATGAGAAGTATTTCCCCAACGGCGGCGCATCCATCTTTACCTTCGAAATTAAGGGCGGTCAGAAGGAGGCATTCGAGTTTATCGACCATCTGAAGATCTTCTCTCTGCTGGCAAACGTAGCGGATGTGAAGTCTCTGGTGATTCATCCTGCCACCACCACCCATTCCCAGCTGTCCGAAGAGGAGCTGCTGGATGTAGGCATTAAGCCCAACACCATCCGTCTGTCCATCGGCACCGAGCACATCGACGATATCATTGCCGATCTGGAGCAGGCATTCCAGGCTGTCAAGTAATTCATTCCCTCCCTTTGCGCCGGAATTACAGAGAAATCTGTGATTCCGGCGCTTTTTTTGCTTCGTTCATAGTTCATTCATTGCTTGATGGAAAAACTATGGTATAATACAAAGGAAGGAGGGGCTTTCCTATGAATATTCTGTTTTTCTTGACCCATAAAGCCAATTGTACATATATTTACGATGATTTCACCATTCGACAGGCGCTGGAGCGCATGGAGCACGGCGGACGCTTTGCTACCATCCCGATTTTAAAGCGGTCCGGAGAATATGTAGGCACCATTTCCGAGGGCGATTTGCTCTGGGCAATCAAGAACAACTATATGATGAATATGAAGGACGCCGAGGGCAGACCTGTGATGGAGGTTGCCCGGAAAAAGGACTATCTGCCCGTTACCGTCACGACCTCCCCCAAGGAGCTGGTGGCAATGGCAGTGGAGCAGAACTTTGTCCCGGTGGTGGATGACCGGGACGCGTTCATCGGCATTGTCACCCGTCAAAAAATCATGGAATACTGCATGGAGCAGTATTTCCAGCAGAAGGACCATGCAGCATCTCTGGAATAACCCCGTGCCCCGCCCGGCAGCGAATCCGGCGCGGGGCATTTTTGCGGAAGCCGGACAGCAAAATTCTGTTGCAGTCCAGCTGGTTTTTGTGTATAGTATTGGTACGAATAAAACGCCAGGAGGAAAGAAATATGGAAGCATCTGCGCGTATGATAAAAAATGCAGCTACTGCCCGGTCCCTTGCGGCAGAGAGTATGGTGCTGCTGAAAAACGTAGGAAATACCCTGCCGCTGTTGGGCAGCAGTGAAGAGCCGGTTCCTGCTGCGCTGTTCGGCGTGGGTCAGGTCTACACCGTAAAGGGCGGCACCGGCTCCGGTAACGTCAACAACCTCAAAACCATCTCCCTGCTGGAGGGCATGGAAAACTGCCCGTCCCTGAAGCCCGACGGTCTTCTGGCACGGAAATACCGTACCTGGTGCCTGTCTCACGAGAACATGTGCGTGGAGGGCTTTATGGAGCCCAAGGGGTATTATAATGAGGAAATGCCTCTGTCCAGCGAGGAGGTTCGCAGCTTTGCGGTAGGCAACGACGCTGCCATTGTGGTGCTGTCCCGGGTTGCCGGTGAGGGCGCAGACATGAAGGCGGAGCCCGGCATGATCTATCTCACCGAGGGCGAAAAAAAGCTCATGGATGCAGTCACGGCGCATTTTGAAAAGACCATCCTGCTGCTGAACACAGCGGGTTTCCTGGAGATCGGCGAATATGCAAAGAAGTTTACGGCGGTGCTGTTTATGGGACTGCCCGGTCAGGATGCAGGCGCAGTTGCCGATGTGCTCACCGGAAGCGTGCTGCCCTCCGGTCATTTAACGGATACATGGCCCCTTCACTATACCCAGTATCCCACGGCGCAGGAGTACAGCCAAAAGCACTATAACGGCAACGTGCAGACCACCATGGGTCAGCAGC
>CAJKNS010000116.1 GCA_905201305.1 uncultured Eubacteriales bacterium | reverse complement strand
ATTTGTCACCCAGCAGGCGCTGGATACCATTCGTCTGACCCTCAAGCTCCCGGGCTGCTCCAAAAAATTTCCGCGGGACGTGGGAAAAGGGCGGACCTGTCTCAATTATCAAATCGGCAATTGTGACGGCTGGTGCCAGAAAAAAATGACCCAGGAGGAGTATATGGCGCGGATTCGTCAGGGTGTACTCATGCTGGAGGGGCGGGACAAAGAACTTGCTGCCCAGCTGAAGGAGCAGATGGAAGCTGCGGCAGAGCGACTGGATTTTGAAGCGGCGGCTGCCTATCGGGATCGGTTCCGTGCCATTGAAGCGCTGTCCCGAAAGCAGATGGTCTGCTCCGGCGCTATGGCGGATACGGATGTCATCGGCATCTTTACCGGCACAGCCAAAACCGGCTTTGCGGTGCTGCATTTTGTACTGGGCAACCTCATTGACAAGGATGTGGAGGTGCTGGAAACCCAAATTGGTGAAACCCAGGAGGAAACGGTTTCTACCCTGGTCAAGCAGTATTATCTCCGCCGGGGGCTGGCACCAAAGGATATCTATCTTCCCTGTGCCATGGAGGACAGTGAGCTGTTTGCCCAGCTGCTCCAGCAGGAATACGGCAAAAAGGTCCGGATTTCCGTACCCCAGCGGGGAGATCATGTGCGCTTGGTGGAGCTTGCCTGCGCCAATGCCAGAGAGGAAGCCGAGCGGGTTTCCACCGACTATGAACGCACCAATAAAACCCTGGAGCTGCTGGGCTCCATGCTGAAGCTGGAGCATATGCCCCGGCGGCTGGAGTCCTATGATATTTCCAACATGGGCAGCGATGATATTGTGGCGTCCATGGTGGTATTTGTGGACGGTCAGCCCTCGAAAAAGGACTATAAGCGCTTTAAGCTCCGGGACATGGACGGTCCTGACGACTATGGCTCCATGCAGCAGGTGATTGAGCGGCGGTTTACCCATTTCCTCGCAGGGGACAAGGGCTTTGCAGACCGTCCGGACGCGCTGCTGATCGATGGAGGTCAGGTCCATGCCGACACGGTGCTCCGGCAGATTTCCTCCATGGGCATCAGTATTCCCGTGTTCGGCATGGTGAAGGATGACCGGCACAGAACCCGGGCGCTGGTCACGCCCCAGGGAGATGAAATTGGAATTCAGGGCAATCAGGCGGTGTTTTCTCTCATCGGACGGATTCAGGAGGAGACCCACCGGTTTGCCATTACCTATCAGCGGGAGCTTCGGTCCAAGCGGATGAAGCGTTCGTCTCTGGACCATATTCCCGGCGTAGGGGATAAAAGAAAGCAGGATCTTATGCGGCGCTTTAAAACCATCGGCGCGATTTCTTCGGCATCGCTGGAGGAGCTGAGCCAGGTGGTGCCCAAGAATACTGCGGCGGAAGTTTACAAATACTATCGTTCCAGGCAGGAGCGGCAGGATAAAGGAGAATCAACATGCGAGTGATTACAGGTAGCGCCCGGGGCGCGAAGCTGAAAACACTGGAGGGACTGGCAACCCGCCCTACCTCAGACCGGGTGAAGGAAGCTATTTTTAATATTATTCAGTTTGACATTGAAGGGCGGCTGGAGACACGGCCCACCACCGGCAAGGTGAAGGAGAGCCTGTTCTCCATCATACAATTCGACATCGAGGGACGGCGGGTGCTGGACCTGTTCGGCGGCAGCGGTCAGCTTGCCATCGAAGCCCTGTCCCGCGGTGCAGAATATGCGGTTTTGGTGGACCAGAGCGCTGAGGCAGTCAAGGTGATGAAGGACAATCTGAAAAAGGTGAAATTCGATCAGAAGGCGTCTGTATTCCAGATGGACTATCTCCGGTACCTCTCAACGGCAAGAGAGAAATTCGATATCATTTTTTTGGACCCGCCCTATGCAGAAAAATCGTTGGAAAATGCGCTGCAAAAGATATCGGAAATTGACATTTTGTCGGAAGGTGGTATAATAATCTGTGAGCGGCCTAAGGAGAAGGTATTGCCGCCTCAGGTGGGCAGTCTCCTTTGCTCCAAGGACTATTGCTATGGCAAAACTGCCGTGAATCTGTATACAAGGTGATCCCCAATGAAAACAGCCATTTATCCCGGCAGCTTTGACCCCATCACCCTGGGGCATCTCAATATTATTACCCGTGCTGCTTCGATTTTTGACCGGCTGATCGTATGTGTGGGCTACAACCAGAAGAAAAGCCCCATGTTTACTGCCCAGGAACGGGTGGAGATGATCCGGAAAGCAACCAGCCATCTGCCCAATGTGGAGGTAGAGGCGTCCGACGAGCTTTTGGCGCACTATGCCCGGAGAAAGGGCGCATGTGTGATTGTAAAGGGATTGCGGGCAGTGTCGGATTTTGAATCCGAGTTTACCATGAGCCTGATCAATAAAAAGCTCAACCCTGAGCTGGATACCATGTTCCTCACGGCAGAGGAAAAATACATGTATCTCAGCTCCAGCGCCGTAAAGGAGCTGGCACAGTATGATGTGGACTTGTCCGAGTTCCTGCCAGCGCCTGTGATTGATGAATTCAGAGCCAGATTAAATGCAAGGAGATAGTCGCATGGAGAAAACAACCATTGATTCGCTGCTCAACAGCCTTGTCGCTCTGGTGGGCGACGCGCGTGGGTCCCTGTTCGGTCAGGACAAATGTATGGTGGATAAGGAACAGCTTTTGTATCTGGTGGATGCCCTCCAGGCGCAGATTCCCCAGGAGATCAGCCAGTCCAAGGCGGTGATCGAAAGCTGCAATGAGCTTCGCACCAATGCCAAGAAGGATGCTGCCCAAACCCGCAAGCAGGCAGACCAGGTGCTCCAGGATGCCCAGGAGCGCGCTGCAAAGCTGATTGAGGAAAACCAGATCGTGCAGTTTGCAAAGGCACGTGCCCAGGAGATCATTGAGGAAGCCGAGCAGCAGCGGAAGGATCTGATTTCCGGTGCCGTGGAGTATGCGGACCGGATTATGGCAGAGACTGAGCAGTCTGTTACCGACACCTATGACACCCTGCATGCAGGCATTGCCGCGCTCCAGGCAAAGGGAAAAGAGGACAAAACCACTGCCCTTGCCAAGGTCCGCGAGGCGCGGAAGGCACTCAAAAATGCCGGCAAGTCTGAACAGAATAAGAAATAATATTTCAAATGTTCCATACAACCTGCCCCGAAAATGGGGGCAGGTTGTGTTTTTTTGCGCTTTTTCGTATTTTTCGGGAACTATTATGCAATGTGAAAGGAATTGCCTTGCATAAATGCCGTCAAATTTGTGATTTCCGGGCTTTACATACGAATGACGATGGAGTATAATAAAGGCGCTATGTACAAACGTACCAAAACAGAAGGAGAGGTGCCTTCTGTAAGACTGTAATGAGGTGATTATGTGACACAGAAACCCTTTAACAAGGTTTTGGCTGCAAACCGCGGTGAAATTGCCATTCGAATTTTCCGGGCTTGCTATGACCTGGGACTTCATACCGTGGCAATGTACTCCAACGAGGATACCGGCGGTCAGTTCCGTACCCATGCGGATGAGGCGTATCTCATTGGCGAAAACAAGAGCCCTGTGGGCGCTTATCTGGACATTCCCGCAATCATCGATCTGGCAAAGCGCCGCGGTGTAGACGCGATCCATCCCGGCTATGGCTTCCTGTCCGAGAATGCCGACTTTGCCCGTGCTTGTGAAGATGCCGGTATTTCCTTTATCGGACCACCCAGCAATATCCTTGCCATGATGGGCGATAAGCTCTCTGCCAAGCAGATTGCCATTCAGGCTGGCGTTCCCATTATTCCCGGTTCCACCGAACCCCTGAAGGATGGCGATGATGCCCTGGAAAAGGCGATTTCCTTCGGCTTCCCGATTATCCTGAAGGCAGCAGCCGGCGGCGGCGGACGCGGTATGCGCCGCTGCGATACCCCTGAAGAGGTAAAGCCTGCCTTTGAGCTGGTGCGCAGTGAGGCACAGAAGGCGTTTGGCAACGACGATATCTTCATTGAGAAGTTCCTGGTGGAGCCCAAGCACATTGAGGTTCAGGTGCTGGCAGATAAATACGGCAACTGCTACCACATTGGTGAGCGTGATTGCTCTCTCCAGCGCCGCTACCAGAAGGTGGTTGAGTTTGCGCCCGCATGGTCTGTGGACCCTGAAATTATTGCGAACATTCGGAACGATGCGGTAAAGATCGCGAAGTCCGTTGGCTACATCAATGCCGGTACCCTGGAGTTCCTGGTGGACAAGTCCGGCAGCTACTATTTCATTGAGATGAACCCCCGTATTCAGGTGGAGCATACCGTTACCGAGATGGTCACCGGCATCGACCTGGTGCGTGCGCAGATTCTCATTGCCGAGGGCTATCCGCTGAGCCATCCTGCCATCGGTCTGAACTCTCAGGATGATGTGCATGTGCGCGGCTATGCCATCCAGTGCCGTGTTACCACCGAGGATCCCACCAACAACTTTGCTCCCGACAACGGCAAGATTACCTCTTACCGTACCGGCGGCGGCAACGGCGTGCGTCTGGACGGCGGTAATGCCACCACCGGCACCGTGATTTCCCCCTACTATGATTCTCTGCTGGTGAAGGTCACCTGCTGGGATAACTCCTTCCAGGGCACCTGCCGGAAAGCACTTCGTGCCATCAGCGAGGTTCGGGTACGCGGCGTTAAGACCAACATTCCCTTTGTATCCAACATTTTGAGCCATCCGACGTTTGTAGCCGGTAAGTGCCATACCAAGTTCATCGACGAGACCCCAGAGCTGTTTGATATCACCGATTCCAAGGATCGTGCTACCCGCGTGCTCAAGTATATTGCCAACATTCAGGTGGCAAATCCCAATGCCGAGCGGAAGCAGTACGATACTCCCAGATTCCCCAAGGGCTCCGGCAATCCCAAGCCTGCCCTCAAGCAGCTGCTGGATGAAAAGGGACCCAAGGCGCTGTCTCAGTGGGTCATGGATCAGAAAAAGCTGCTGATCACCGACACCACCATGCGCGATGCCCATCAGTCCCTGCTGTCCACCAGAATGCGTACCCGCGACATGATCAAGGGTGCAGACGGTACGGCGGATATTCTGGCGGATTGCTTCTCGCTGGAGATGTGGGGCGGCGCAACCTTCGATGTTGCCTACCGGTTCCTGCATGAGGATCCCTGGGAGCGGCTGGATCTGCTCCGGGAAAAAATCCCCAACATTCCGTTCCAGATGCTCCTCCGCGGCTCCAACACCGTGGGCTATCAGAACTATCCCGATAACGTGGTGCGGGAGTTTGTCAAGCAGTCCGCACTGGGCGGCATCGACATCTTCCGTGTGTTCGATTCCCTGAACTGGGTGCCCGGCATGTCCATTGCCATGGACGAGGTCCTGAAGCAGAACAAGTTCTGCGAGGCGACCATCTGCTACACCGGCGACATTATGGACAAGACCCGTACCCGCTATACGCTGGATTACTATGTAAAGCTGGCGAAGGAGCTGGAGCACATCGGTGCGCACTCCATCTGCATCAAGGATATGTCCGGTCTGCTGAAGCCCTATGCTGCTAAAGAGCTGGTCCATGCGCTGAAGCAGGAGGTAGGTATCCCGATTCATCTCCACACCCACGATACCACCGGCAACCAGGTTGCAACCCTGCTGATGGCTGCGGAAGCCGGCGTGGACATTGTAGACACCGCAGTGGCGTCCATGTCCAGCCTGACCTCTCAGCCCTCCATGAACGCCGTTGTGGCAGCGCTCCAGGGCAACCCCAGAGATACCGGCATCTCTATGGAAGGCATTCAGGAGCTTACCGATTATTGGGCTGATGTTCGCCTGCGCTATGCAAACTTCGACCATGGTCTGAAGACTCCCGTTACCGATATCTACCGCTATGAGATTCCCGGCGGTCAGTACACCAACCTGGAGCCTCAGGTTATTTCCCTGGGTCTGGGCAGCCGCTTCCTGGAAGTCAAGGAGATGTACAAGAAGGTCAACGATATGCTGGGCGACCTGGTCAAGGTTACTCCGTCTTCCAAGATGGTAGGCGATCTGGCAATCTTCATGGTGCAGAACGACCTGACCCCCGAGAACATCGTGGAAAAGGGCGAGCATCTGACCTTCCCGGATTCTGTGGTCAGCTACTTCAAGGGCATGATGGGTCAGCCCCCCTGCGGCTTCCCTGTGGATCTCCAGAAGATCGTGCTCAAGGGCGAAGAGCCCATCACCTGCCGTCCCGGCGAGCTGCTTGCTCCTGTCGACTTCGAGCAGGCAAAGAAGGAAGTGGAGAAGTTCTGCCCCAATCCCACCATGCGGGATGTCATTTCCTACTGCATCTACCCCAAGGTGGTGGAGGAGTATTGGAAGCACTCCAAGGAGTATGGCTATCTCATGCGCATGGGCTCCCATGTATTCTTCAACGGTCTTGCGCTGGGTGAAACCAACAAGATCAATATCGAAGACGGTAAGACACTGGTCATCAAGTATCTGGGTCTGGGCGATCACAATGACGACGGTACCCGGAACGTCATCTTTGAGCTCAACGGCACGCGCCGTGAGGTTGCTGTGGTGGATAAGAACGCCAAGGTAACCGGCAAGACCATCAAGATGGCAGATCCTCAGGATAAGAGCCATGTTGGCGCTTCCATCCCCGGTATGGTCACCAAGGTGAATGTCAAGCCCGGCGACAAGGTGGAGGAAAACCAGGTGCTGGCAGTGATCGAGGCAATGAAGATGGAGACATCCGTGGTTGCCCGTATGGCTGGTACCATCGACGAGGTCTTTGTAAAGGAAGGCGGCAACGTCAAGGCTGGCGAGCTGTTGATTACCATTAAGTAATTTGAGAAAAAATGACCGCTGAGGTTTCGGCGGTCATTTTTCTCTGTTCGGCGGGATTCTCCTTGCGCCGGAAAGGAAAAAAACGTATAATACTACCGTAACGGCGATAGCGCTGCACAATTTGAATAAAGGAGCGATGGCACGTGACATATATGGAGAAATATCAGCTATGGCTGGATCAGGTACCGGAAGCGTCTCCGGTGCATCAGGAGCTTGTAAACCTGGCAGGACAGGACAAGGAATTGCGGGAGCGGTTTTCGGAGGATTTGACCTTTGGCACCGCCGGCTTGAGGGGCATTATGGGCGCCGGAACAGACCGGATGAATGTCTATACCGTTCGCCGGGCGGCATTGGCATACGGACAGTATATCAAGGCGTCCACGCTGCCGGACACCTGCGTGATTGCCTACGATACCCGGAATAACGGACCGCTGTTTTCCAAGACCTGTGCTGCGGCTCTGGCGGAGTGCGGCATTCAGGTATATCTGTTCTCAAAGCCCACGCCCACGCCGGTTTTGAGCTTTGCGGTGCGGCATCTGGGCACCGGCATCAACTACAAGGTGCTGGAGAATC
>CAJKNS010000115.1 GCA_905201305.1 uncultured Eubacteriales bacterium | reverse complement strand
GAAAATCCGCGAGGTCATCGGCTCCGGCGGCAAGACCATCCAGAAGATCACCGCAGAGACCGGCGCCAAGATCGACATCGACGACGACGGCTCCATCTTCATCTCCGCAGTAGACGCCTCCTCCTGCAAGGCTGCCCAGGCTGCCATCGACAACATCTGCTTTGTCCCCGAGGTCGGCAAGCTGTACTACGGCAAGGTGGTCCGCATTATCCCCATCGGCGCATTTGTTGAGCTGGTGCCCGGAAAGGACGGCATGATCCACATCTCCAAGCTGGAGAACCACCGCGTTGAGAAGGTGGAGGACGTGCTGAACGTTGGCGATATGACCTGGGTCAAGGTCACCGATATCGACGAAAAGGGTCGCGTCAACCTCTCCCGCCGGGATGCTCTGAAGGAAATGGCAAAGAAGCAGTAAATTTCAATTCACCAAGGGCTGCCCAATTTCGGGCAGTCCTTTTTGTTGCTTTTTCCGGTATTTTTTCCTTGCATTTTCGGAGAAAAAGTGTCATAATAACTTGGCTCTGAAAGAGCAGATTTTTATTGTGAGGTGAACACCATGTACGACTGTGACAGTATTGGGCGAAGGCGGGAGTCTGACGTTCCCATACGGATGCCGGCATGGTTTGCCGCACATTCGTTTGGATAGACTTGTCATTCGCCCTGGTTTCCCCATACACAGCCGCAGAGTGCTGATCTGCCCGCTTTGGTGAGATCAGGGGCTTTTTGCGCCTGCACGCAGGTCAGCCTCCCGTGAACCCTAATTTCAAGGAGGTTATGTGTATGACAAAGCTTGGTCGGAACCACAGCATGACGGAAAATCAGGACGCCATTGTAAGAGTGCTGCAAGGCAGCACCTCTCCGGCACTGATGGCACATCAGCTGGAGCAGTTCCACGAAAATGACATTGCGGCGGTTCTCCCGCTGCTCACTGCCCCCCAGCAGAAAAAGCTGCTGCGGGTGCTGAATCCCGAAACTCTTTCCACCGTTTTTTCCTATGTGGATGAGCCTGCTCCGCTGCTGGAGGCATTGGACATCCGCAAGGCGGTTGACATTGTGTCCGGCATGGAAGCCGACGACGCAGTAGACGTGCTCCGTCAGCTCCGCAAGGAAAAGCGGGATGCACTGCTGGACATGATGCCCGCAGAGCAGAAAAAGGACATTCTGCTGGTTGCGTCCTATGACGAGGACGAAATCGGCAGCTATATGACCACCGATTTTATTCAGGTCCCCCTCACCGACACCGCCGAAACCGCTATGACGGCACTGTCGGAGCAGGCAAAGGATACCGAAAACATCTCCACCCTCTATGTGCTGGCGCCGGACGGCACGTTCTTCGGTGCCCTCCCCCTGCGGGATCTGATTATCGCCCCCAAGTCCTCCAAGGTGCAGGACCTCTGCCAGACCTCCTATCCTTACGTCTACGGTCGGGAGCAGCTGGACGACTGTATGGAAACCCTGAAGGACTACTCCGAGGACTCCATTCCCGTATTGGACGCCCAGAACCGCGTGCTGGGCATCGTCACCGCCCAGGATTTGATCGAGGTTTCCGATCAGGAGATGGGTGAGGACTATGCAAAGCTGGCAGGTCTGACCGCAGAAAACGATTTGAAGGAATCCGTGCTGCAAAGCACCCGGAAGCGTCTCCCCTGGCTGATTATCCTGCTGGCGCTGGGACTGATCGTCAGCTCCGTGGTTGGTATTTTCGAGGGCGTTGTGGCGCAGCTGCCGCTGATTATCTGCTTTCAGTCTCTGGTGCTGGATATGGCAGGTAACGTGGGCACCCAGTCTCTGGCGGTTACCATCCGGGTACTCACCGACGAGACTATTCCCGTTCGGGACAGGCTGCGGCTGATCCCCCGGGAAACCAAGGTTGGTCTGCTCAACGGCACGCTGCTGGGCATTCTGAGCTTTGTGTGCATCGGCGTCTATTTGCTGACTGCCAAGGGGCAGACCATCCATATGTCCTTTTCCATTTCCGGCTGCATCGGCATTGCGCTGATGGTTGCCATGGCGGCGTCGGCACTGTTTGGCACCGTGATTCCCATGTTCTTTAAAAAGCTGGGCATCGACCCCGCAGTTGCCTCTGGTCCCCTGATTACCACGGTCAACGACTTGATCGCTGTTGTGGTATACTACGGGCTCACCTGGATTTTCCTGATTGAAATACTACAGCTTGTTTAAGCGCAAAAATGCCACTGACTTCTTAAGAAATCAGTGGCATTTTTATTGTTATAGGGTCTTGCAGAACAGCTGATAATGCTCCACCATGTCCCTGTAGGTTTCGCAGGTTTTCAGCAGCGTCTCATGGGTACCGTCGCCCACCAGCCTGCCGCCCTTCATCACAAGAATGCGCTGATACTTTTGGGCGAAGCTCAGATCGTGGGTAATGAGGATTCTGGTTTTTCCCGCGAACACCATGTCCATGGTATCCTGAGTTTTCGCCGACACCTGCACATCCAGCGCCGAGGTGGGCTCATCCATCAGGATAATATCACCGCCCCGCAGCAGCTTATGGGCAACGTTCTTTCCTGTCTTTCCCTCTTTCTCCTCATTGGTATAGGTCTTAATCAGGGGCAGATGGTTGATCCGATCCGCCAGGAAGCAGGTAAGACTTCCAATTTCATCATAGACCTTTGCTGTGCCGGCCTGCATTTTTCTGCCCATAACAAAGGAATAGAGATATTTCAGCGGCAGCATGGCAAAGCAGGAAACCGCCAGAATCCAGTGGTGCTGATTGATCCGCACCAGCGCAATCACCACATAATAAATGTCCGGAATCAGGTTGACAATGATGTTCACCATATCGTTGACGGCGTTTCCGCTGTCATTGATGATCGCGCTCATGAGACCAGAGGGGTCGTTGCAGTCAAAATACTCCATCCGCATGCCCAGCATCTTTTTCCACACGGAGTCCCGGGCGCGCTTTACGCCGTGGGACTGTGCCTGTACCTGTCCTGCCACTGCCACAAAGGACATCAGTCCCAGGACCACATAATATAAAATTGCTTTTGTCAGCGCGGCAGCCCCCAGGTTTCCGCCCAGTAAATCCGCCGTGGTATCCGGCAGCTGCAGCAGCAGTTGGTTCACTCCCAGATTCAGCCCCAGCCCTACAATGATCCAAACCTACGGCAAGCGCAGATCGTGAATCGTTCGGAACAGTGCTTTCCAGCTTCCCCGCTTCTGCCGCACCTTTTCTTGCGTATCCATAGCTTCCCTCCTAGAGGAAGATACAGCAGGCGGATGCCATGCCGTTCATGCTCAGTCCATGACATCCGTCCTGCCGCTTACTCATGATTCGTAGATTTCAGAGTAATAGGCCTCCTCGATCATTCTCACATACTCATCCACGGAGTTGTCCTTCAGTACGTTATAGCCGATATAGGCATTCACGGTGTTGGTCAGCTCATCGCCGGTCAGCACCTGCTCCAGCACGGTATCGGACACCCGGGTCATATTGGTCATATCGCTCTCCAGCTCGTCCGCCGCATCCTTGGAGGTGCACTCAATGTAGGTATAGTCCCCCACAATTTCGCCATTCTTGCCATAGAGGAAGGTGGTAATGGAGGAAACATCATCTGCATACTGCTCCAGAAGATAGCGGCTGTGCAAAACAGTCCATCGTGCTGTATGAGTACCAGCCGACAAGAAAAGCGGAGCACGCCGAAGTTTTCCTGCAAGGCTTCTCGGGCTGGCTGCATGCAGACGGATACCAAGGGTACCACAAGCTGCCAGGCAGCATTCATGTGGTAGGCTGCTGGGCACATGCGAGACGAAAATTTGACGAGGCACTGAGTGCCTTGGCTCAAGAAAAAAGAGACGGCTCACCCGCAGCCATGGGCGAGTGGTATTGCTCACAGCTTTTCAAGCTGGAGCAGTCCTTTGCAGAGCTGACACCGGAGGAGCGGTACAAAAAGCGGCTGGAACAGGAGAAACCTGTTTTAGACGCGCTGTTGTCATGGGCAAATGAGATGCAGGCGAGAACCGCGCCGAAATCTACGCTGGGAAAGGCCATTCACTATCTGTTGGAGCAGTGGCCGTATCTGACAAGGTATCTGGAGGATGACCGTCTGGAGCTGAGCAATAACCGTGCCGAGCGTAGCATGAAACCATTTGTGATGGGCAGGAAGAACTGGCTGTTTGCCAACACAGCCGGTGGTGCGCGGGCTAGTGCTGTGATCTACAGCCTGATTGAAACGGCGAAGGAAAACGGTCTTGATCCGTACCGCTATCTGCTGTGGGTTCTGCAAAACGCGCCACAGCTGAGCGAAACAGATGAAGCGTGGGCCGAAAAGCTGCTTCCTGCAAATGCACCGGAAGAATGCTATATGCCGCAAAAATAATTGACCGCCATCTCGGTGAGCAGCAGCGCTCTTCGAGATGGCGGCCTGTTTATATGCGGTTAGGTTTGACGGTTACGCTCGAAGCAGGCCTGCATCAGCGCAGCAATCGTCTCTGCTTCCTGAGGAGGCTGCGGATTTTGACCCGGTAGAACTATATGAAGCGCAATGGGGCATTTGTGAAGAAACAGAACACCCTACCATTGATTGGCTAAGATCCATCCATGGAGAAAGATTTACCCCAATGATACTGCCGGGGAGCATCCCTGCGCCCTGCTACAGCTCCGCACATTCACTCACCGTCTGAATCTTCGCCTGATCGAACAGAATACAGCCGCAGTGACCCTTGAAGGTGGGGAAGCAGATGATCCTCAGCTCCGTGTCGATCTCTGGGCTGTAATCTATGATCTCCAGCGTCTCGCCGAACAGCGCCGTGCGCCCGTAGATCCGCAGCCACTTGGCGTCCATATTGGGGAAGATGCTGCCGAAGGAGTGGTCAATGAGCTGCTCCAACGGCTTTTTTTCCAGCGTTGCCAGTGCCTCGTTGCCGTAGCGAAAGATCCAGTCCACAGCGGCGCGTTCTTCGTTGAACACCATCTCAATGTCAGTAAATGCAAAGGGTGCGCTGTCATAGCTGGCATAATGCCACCTGTATTCTTCCCGCGTGGCAGGCGCATCGCTCCCGACCAGCTCCTGCACGATCTGCCGCCGCCCGGCGCGCAGTTGTTCCTTGAGTTCCCGCTTTCTGCGGCGGGTGAAGCTCAGCGTTTCGCCGCTTATGAGCTCGATCTTCTTCCCAATGGCATGGACGCTCTTGGCGGACACCAGCGTGGCGCGGTCAGCGCGGATAAAGCCGCTGCCGAGCATCTGCTCCAGATCATCTATGGCAGTATAGGATCTGTAGGTCTTGCCGCCGGAAATATGGATGACCGACTGACGCCCTTCCAGTTGAACATAGAGGATATCCTCCGGTGACAGGCTGATGCGCCTGCGGTTGGAAATAATGGAAATGCTGTTTGGCTTCATAGCGCTCCCTCCCAATCTTTCTTTTTCTCATAGCATACCATGATTTTTGCCGCAGAGCAAGCAAAAATGTACTATTCACGCAAGGTTATGCGCTATTCACGCAAGGTCTATTGCATTTCAAACGAGACTGTGCTAAACTCCATGGTATAAAAGCAGAAGGGTATTCCTGTAGTGGAACCCTATGGGAATTTCCTTCTGTACATGGAGGTATGGCAATGAAAAAGAAAATATTGAGTATCCTTCTGGCACTGACCCTGTGCCTGGGTCTGATGCCTGCAACGGTGCTGGCGGATGAAACAGGTGGTACGGGAGCATCGGGCGAAGCGGCGCAGATGCCTGCCTACAGCAGCGGCAGTGGAACGATAAATGATCCGTGGCTGATTTCGTCCGTGGAAGATTTGCAACTGCTGGCAAGCACAATCAATGACGGAAGCGCTGCTGAATTTGATGCAGACTGTACTGATACCGGGGAAGGGATCCCCGGAAATTACCATGGTTACTACTTCAAACAGACAACAGACCTGGATTTGAGCAGTATTGAGAACTGGGATCCTATCGGATATTCAGGCGGTTGCTATTTTGCAGGTCACTATGATGGCGGCGGATACACCATTTCTAACGCAACGAGTACAGGCAAGAATGATGATGAGGGCTATGCCACTGCCGGTATTTTCGGTTGGGTTGCTTTTGGCTCAGTGAAAAATCTTACGGTAAAGAACGCTGACTTTTTGGCAACAGGAGACAATAACATGTCCTATGCGGGCGGCGTGTTGGCGGTTGCTTATAGCTGCACAGTTGAGAACTGTTCCGTTTACAATTCCAAAATAGAAAGCCGGAGAAAACCCATTAACAGCAACTATGCGGGCGGTATTACCGGCATCGCCTTGGGCTCCAGCTTTGAAAAATGCGCGTCTGTCAAAAATACCATACGACACGGGAGTTTTGGCGGCGGTTTCATCGGCGCACCGGATGAAGGAGATTCCAATTTCACAAATTGCTACGTCGCAAACTGCATTGTGACAGGGTACAGTGATGCGGGATATAATACTACGCTCAGCGGTGGTTTTCAGGGTGCATCTACCGGCGGCAATGCAATTCTGAAAAGCTGTTTTGTGTACGATTGCGCTGCACAGCCCGATCCAACATCGAAAGGTGAAGATTATTTTGCTGTATTCACGCCCAACACACAATTCGGCAAAGTAGTTGTAACGTCTTGCGTTTATTATTATGACGCAAATGATGCTACCGTGAACGCTGATGGTGCGGTGTCGAAAACTGTTGATGAATTTGCGGATGGCACGGTGGCGAATGCGCTTGGCGATACTTTCGCGCAAGGCAAGCTCTATCCGGTATTTGCTACTGACCCTGCTGACTATACCGAAGTGGATGCAGCCATTGCTAAGGCAAATGCCCTGAATAAGGATAACTACAAGGATTTCTCTGCTGTGGAAGCTGCCGTCAACGCTGTTGTCCGTAACAAGAACATTACTGAGCAGAGCGATGTTGATGCAATGGCGGGGGCTATTGAGGGTGCGCTCTCTAATCTTGCCTTCAAACCTGCCGATTATACCGCAGTTGATGCAGCCATCGAAAAGGCGAAAGCTTTGAACGAGAACGATTATAAAGATTTTTCCGCTGTGAAAGCAGCACTTGAAGCTGTTGTGCGTGACAAGAATATCACAGAGCAACCCGAAGTTGACGCAATGGCAAAAGCCATTGAAGATGCCATTGCAGCGCTGGTCAAAAAGCCTTCTTCCGAAGTTTTCCCCACGACCTATCCCGTGACCACACCCGACAAAACGGAGAACGGCACTGTGACCGTCAGCACGAAAAATGCTACCAGCGGCAGCACCGTGACGATTACCGTCAAGCCGGACGACGGCTTCAAACTGGATGAACTCACCGTGATTGACAAGAACGGAAATGAGCTGAAACTGACCGACAAGGGTAACGGCAAATATACCTTTACCATGCCCGCCAGCAAGGTTGAAATCAATG
>CAJKNS010000114.1 GCA_905201305.1 uncultured Eubacteriales bacterium | reverse complement strand
GAGCTTGCCGTTTTCCTTCAAGGCAACGGGGGTTTTGGGAGTGTTGGGACCACCGGGAGGTCCTCCTTCACCAGGTCCGCCGCCAGGACCACCGGGACCACCGGGACCGCCAGGACCACCAGGACCGCCAGGACCGCCAGGACCACCAGGACCGCCAGGACCGCCGCCCATCATCGCCATCATTTCTTCCAGCGTGGGCATTTTAAACTCCTCCCGCACAGGAGGCTCATATGTAATTCCCTGAAGCTTGGACATGATAATCATCCTTCTTTCGTCAGTTGATTCCGGAGCAAAACTGTTCCGGGTACGAAATTATTATACAATAGCGAAGAGGGGAGTACAAGATAATTTTTGGAATTCGTACTGTTTCCGGATGGTCAGTTTCTGCTGTGAAGCAACCACATTAGTCCCCTGCGGGCTTTGCCTCGGACAGAAAGAGAAAGGGGACGCCGCAGTGGCTGCAAGCATTGTGGCTGGAGGACTGCATCATGTGGCACCTGGGACAGGTGAGCAGATCCTCGGGACGGAACGGAAATTCAATGGAGGGGATTTCCGGAATGTCCTCCGGGGGAATTTCCATGGGCTCAGCCGAAGCGGGTGCATTCTGCCCGTCCAGCCGGCTTAAAATTTCCTGCTGCTGCCGGCAGGACAGCTCCAGCAGGGCGGTGATTTCGTCTAATTTGGAAAGAATGGATTCAGTATCCATCGTATTGCCTCCTTGATTGGAATACCTCGAATATATCAATTTCAGAAAAGACTGTCAAGACGGGAAAAGGATCCCTTGACGAACCGAAACGGCTATTATACAATGAAACCGTGAAGAAACCGTGCAAAGGGGAAATGACTGTGTATTATCTTGGCGTAGATTTGGGCGGCACCAATATTGCCTGCGGTGTGGTGAATCCGCAGGGCGAAATTCTGGGACGTGCATCGGTGAAAACAGGACTGCCTGCCACCGGTGAGGAGATTGCCGCGCGGATTGCCCACTGCTGCCAATTGGCAATGGAGCAGGCGAATTGCGAGGCGGAGCAGGTGGAATCCGTGGGCATCGGTACGCCGGGCATTGCCAATTCGGACTCCGGTCAGGTGGAATACAGCTGCAATCTGGGGTTCCGGAATACGCCGCTGGGGGATATGGTATCCCGGCATCTGGAAAAGCCGGTGTATCTGGAGAACGACGCCAATGCTGCGGCGCTGGGCGAATTTGCTGCGGGCTGCGGTCGGGGCAGTCATTCGCTGGTGGCAATCACGCTGGGCACCGGTGTAGGCGGCGGTGTGGTGATGCATGACAAATTGCTCACCGGCTTTAACTTTGCCGGGGCAGAGATCGGACATTTTGTGATGGTACAGGGCGGTGAGCCCTGTTCCTGCGGCAGACGGGGCTGCTTTGAGGCATATTGCTCTGCCACGGCACTGATCCGTCAGACCCGCCGCGCCATGGAGCAGCATCCGGAGAGCAAAATGTGGACCGTTGCGCCGACGCTGGAGCAGGTAGAGGGCAAAACGGCATTCGATGCCATGGAGCTGGGGGATGCGGCGGCAAAGCAGGTGGTGGACCAGTATTGCGCCTACCTTGCCTGCGGGCTTACGTCCATTGTGAATATCTTTCAGCCGGAGGTGCTGTGCGTGGGCGGCGGCATCTGCAACCAGGGAGAGACGCTGTTGAAGCCGGTACGGGAGATTTTTGACCGGGAGGATTATGCCCGGGATTGCAGCCGACGTACCTGGATTGTTCGGGCGGAGCTGGGCAATGACGCCGGAATCATCGGCGCTGCATTGCTGCCGTTGTATCGATAAACAACACAAAGGACCCTATGCTGCGCTGCTGCGGCATAGGGTCCTTTTGCACATTGTTTAATCCAAATCTGCCCGATCCATCAGGGTGACGGTAACGTCATAGTTGTGTCCGCTGCGGAAAATAGTCAGAGGAATCTGATCCCCTGCGGAATACTCGTTCTTAATCCGGTTGAACTCGTCCACGGTGGAAACCGACTGACCGTCGATGGCGGTGATGATATCTCCGGCACGAATACCCTGGGTGTAAGCGTCGGAGCTGGACTCCACCGAGCGGATATACAGCTTGCCGGGCAGGTCATAGTACAGGGAAATCCGGCTTTCCAGCTGCTCCACATCGAAGCCAAAGGCAGGACGCCCGGTGACATAGCCCTTTTCCACCAGCTCATCCACAATGGGCTTGGCGGAGTCGATGGGAATGGCAAATCCCAGCCCCTCGACGGTGGTATAGCCCGAGGACGAGAGCTTGATGGTGTTGATGCCGATGACCTGTCCCTCCATATTGACCAGCGGACCGCCGGAGTTGCCGCTGTTCAGCGCGGCATTGGTCTGCATCAGGCTCATGGTTCGATCTCCAACGTCAACATCCCGCTTGATGCCGCAGATGATGCCGTCGGTCATGGTGCCGCGAAGCTCAATGCCAAGGGGATCGCCGATGGCAACCACACTGTCTCCCACCTCGGCGGCATCGGAATCTCCGAATTCCGCCGGCGTCAGACCGGTTGCGTCGATTTTCAGCACCATAATATCAGAGGTTTCATCACCGCCTACCTGACAGGCGGTGTATTCCTGACCGTCGGTGAGCAGCACCACAATCTGCTGCGCAGAGGACACCACATGGTAGTTGGTGATGATATAGCCATCGGAAGACATAATAATGCCTGTTCCGGTGGAGGTGGAAGCGCCGTTGGCGGCAGAGATGGACACCACGCTGGGGATGACCTTTTTATAGATGTCCGGCAGCGCCATTTCTTCTCCAGTGCTCTCTGAGATGGTCAGTACGGTGCCCGTGCCCAATACGGCATCGGAATCCTGCGCCGGTGCGGGAGAAACGGCAGCCGCTGTCTGCTCCTGTGCGCCGCCGGAGGTAATTTCGGTGGCGGTAGGGGAGGGCTGCGGTGCGGCATCAACCTGGGGCTGGGCAGTGCGGTTTTCCCGTGCCAGCGTTGCGCCGGCAGTGACGCACAGCAGCAAAACGCCCAGAGTTGCCGCAATCCAGCCATGGTTCCGGGGCTTCCTGGGGGGACGGTATTGACCGCCGGTGCTGTAGTAGTCCTGATATGGAGAAGCGTCATCCAGATAATCGGAATCGTGCTCAAAAGGTTCCATAAAACTTCCTCCGTTAAGGATGGTAAACCGGAGGTCATACCTCCGGCTATGATATCTGACAACAGTATACGGAATTCTGTGGACTTTTGCATGAACTTTTAATGAACGGTTTGTGAAATTGTGTGGATATACGGAGAAAATCGGCAGGAGGGGACCCTTGACAAAATAATAATGCGGTGCTATATTGGAAACATATGTTGCGCAACGTGCGTTTCTTATAGGAGGGATTATATGCCGCCGGAATGTAAATTTACAAAGGATGAGATTGTGGCAGCTGCCCTGGAGCTGGTTCGAGCCGGGGGCGCTGATGCGATTTCCGCAAGAGCGGTTGGGGCAAGTCTGGGCGCGTCCTCCAAGGTAATTTTCAGTGCCTTTTCCGGAATGGAGGAACTGAGGCAGGCAGTGGTACAGGCGGCGGAGCGGCTGCAGCGGCAGTTTACAGAGGAATACGCCAAAACCTCGGGCTTTCCGCCCTACAAGTCCATTGGCATGGCATATATTCTGTTTGCCCGGAAGGAAAAAGCGCTGTTTCAGCTGCTTTATATGCGGGACCGCAGAGAGGAAAATCGGGAAAACGAGCTGGATTCCATTGCGGGCATTCTGGAGCTACTCATGAACATGCTGCACATCAGCCGGGATCAGGCGCTGCTGCTGCATGCGGAAATGTGGGCATATGTGCATGGAATTGCGGTGCTGCTTGCCACGGGCTACGAAGCCTGGGACGAAACGCTGATTAGCCGGATGCTCACTGACGGCTTTGAGGGACTGCGGATTCGGCACAGTCAGGAGGGGAAAATGCAATGAAAACGGAACGAAAGGCATATCTCGACAATATCCGCTGGATCACGGTGCTGCTGGTGGTGATTTACCATGTGGGGTATCTGTTCAACGGCGTGGGCGTTTTGGGCGGAATCCCGGACGCGAAGAGTATTCCGGCGTGGGACGTCTACCTGTATGTGGTGTATCCCTGGTTTATGGTGCTGCTGTTTTTGGTGTCGGGCATGTGTGCCCGGTATGCTCTGGAGCAGAGAACCATCCGGCAGTTTCTGCGGGAGCGGTGTGCAAGACTGCTGGTGCCGGGCACCCTGGGACTGTTTGTGCTGCATTGGACCACGGGACTTATGAATATCTATCTCAGCGGTGCAATGAATCAGATGCCCAGGGCGCTGCTGTATCCCATTGCGGTCATCAGCGGAATTGGACCCCTGTGGTTTATCCAGCTGCTGTTTGTGTATGCACTGTTGCTGGCACTGCTGCGGAAGCTGGACCGGAAGGACCGGATCTGGCAGCTGGGGGAGCGGGCAAACGGCGCGGTTATTTGTCTAATGTTTCTGGTGATTTGGGGCGCGGCACAGATTCTCAATGCGCCGGTGATTACCACCTATCGGTTTGGCATCTATTTTGCGGCGTATCTTCTGGGCTATTCTGTATTTTCCCATGAATCGGTGCAGAATACGGCCAGGAAAATGGCAGTGCCCATGGGAATTCTGTGGGTCCTTGGTGCGGCGGCATACACGGTGTATTACTATGGCAGCAATTATACGGAGGATGGGTGCCTAAAAAGCCTGTGGACCAATCTCTACTTATGGATTGCGGTGCTGGCGGCACTGGGCTGCGGCTATCGATTTCTCAATCGGGAAACCAATGTGACCCGATATCTCAGCCGGGCGAGCTTTGGGGTATATATCCTCCATTACCCGGTGATGCTGGCAATCGGCTGCCTGACCCAGCGGGTGCTGGCGCTTCCGGCATGGCAGTGCTATGGGCTGACGGCGCTGGGCATTCCACTGAGCCTGGGGCTCTATGAGCTGATACGCCGAATCCCCGGTATTCGCTATCTGGTGCTGGGAATCCGGAAAAAATAAGACATAACAAACGGGAATCCGCGGCGGAAAAAAGCTGTGGGTTCCCGTTTGCTGATTTATCGCCGCTGCATCGTTTCTTTGATTGCATATTCGGAGAAGTTGTGATACATTATTAAGATGAAAAGAATTATAAGGGAGGCTTTGCCATGGAAAAGCTCGATTTGCAGCGGCAGCGTGTCAATGATTGGATGCTGGAGCAGGGCGCAAGCTTTGCTGTGGTCCGGCAGGGGCAGCGTCAAATTACCCAGCGTCCCTTTGACCCAATTCCCCGGGTGCTCTCTGCAAAGACCTTTACTCATTTAGAGCAGGGATTGATTCAGCGGATCAACGCCCTGAACATCTTTCTCAACGATATCTATCATGACCGAATGATCCTGCGGGACGGCAAAATTCCGGAGGAGTTTGTGCTGTCTTCTCCGGATTTTCGGACCCAGTGCATGAGAATTCAGCCGCCCAAAAGTGTTTACATCCATATTACCGCAACGGATTTGGTGTGCAGCACCAGAGGGAAATGGTATGCCATGGAGGACAGCCTGTCGGTGCCGGACGGCATCGCCTATCCCCATTTTGCCCGGAAGCTCTGCCGGGAAATTGCGCCGGAGAATTATCAGGTGCCGGAGCTGTGCGACAACTGCGGTCTCGACATTCTGCTGCGGCAGCTGTATCGGGACATTATGGACGATGATCCGGAGCTGGAGGGCGGCATTGTGGTGCTGCTGAGCCAGGGAAAGCAGGCGCTTTCCTATTTTGAGCTGTGCTATATGGCAAAGCTCACCGGCGCGGTGGTGGCAGAGGCGGAGCAGCTGATTGTCATGGACAACAAGGTCTATTACCGCGCGCCGGAGGGGGGCTTCCAGCGGGTTGCCATCATTCACCGGCTGGCGCTGGACAGCATGCTGGATCCCCTGTGCTTTGACGAGGACACCACCTGCGGTGTGCCCCATCTCATGGAAGCCTACTGCGCCGGACATATTGCCATTATCAATGCGCCCGGCTGCTCTTTGGCGGAGGATCGGGGACTGCACTATTTTATCCCCACCATGATTCGCTACTATCTGGACGAGGAGCCGATTCTGCCCAATGTGCCTACCTTTGTGCCCTGGTATCCCGAACAGAAGAAATATGTGCTGGAGCATATGGACAGCCTGGTTTTCAAGGATGTGTCCAGTGACCGGCGGGTGGGCGCAGTTTATGGCGATACGTTGACCACCCAGGAAAAGCGGGAGCTGACCCAACGGATTATCCGGGAGCCCAGACGCTATATCGCCCAGAGCCGGATTGAGGTGGAAACCCAGCCGGTGCTGGCGGAGGACGGCGTATCCACCCAGCAGGTAAAGTGTGATTTCCGGGCGTATACGGTGCATTCCGATTCCCTGAGAGTATGGATGGGCGGCTTGTCCCGGTTTACGGTAATGAAAGCGGATGGCCCCCCTGCCAGCGGCTTTAAGGACACCTGGGTTATGAGCGAATAAGGAGGCTGCGGTATGAAGAAATATGCATTTCGCTTTCAGGTACAGCAGGACTTTGAAGCGCCGATTTTGAAGCACAATTTTCTGATTCGCTGTATGCCGGGCACGTTCCCGTTTCAGCGTTCCTATGCCCATAAGCTGAACATTTCGCCCCACGCGGCGCTGACTCATATTTCCGATGTATACGGCAATGAAATGTACACCGGAACCATTGATAAAAAGCACACCTCCTTCGGCTTTTCGGCAGAGGGCTTTGTGCTGTGCTCCAAGTATATTATTCATGATCCCCTGGATCGGCTGTATCTCTATCCCACCCGGCTCACCCGACCTACGCCCCAGATGGAGCAGCTGATTGCGGGAGAGCCGCTGCCGGAGGAGCCCTGGGCGCGGGCAAAGGCGCTTTGCGCTCTGACCAGTCGGAGTTTGGATCTGGTGACCCTGTCCCAGAATCGTACCGCTGCCCAGACAATGGAGTCTGGAGTGGGCGACGCAAGGGATCTTGCCCATGTGTTCCTGTGCCTGTGCAGGCTGTCGGGAATTGCCGCAAGATTTGTTAGCGGCTTGGCAGTGGGCGTACCCCAGGCGCATGCCTGGGCGGAGGTCTACTGCGGCGGCGTATGGCGCGCCATGGACCCCTCTGCCGGAAAGCCGGTGGAGGAAGGGTACCTGAAAATCGCCCACGGTCCGGATTATGACGCCTGCGCGGTGGAACGGAGCTGCTTCCGGGCAGCCGACACGCCCTCCAGCCGTAGGATGGAGGTGCAGGTGACGGAGCATGTGATCCGCACCCGGGACACGGTGCCCCACGCTTAAGGAGCCCACCAGAAATTCTTTGCAAAGGATGATTCTTATGCGTCCTAAAATCGGAGTGCTTCCGCTGTATAACAGCGAAAAACAGACCCTTTGGATTAACCCCCTGTATTTTGGCGGAGTCGAGCAGGCTGGGGG
>CAJKNS010000113.1 GCA_905201305.1 uncultured Eubacteriales bacterium | reverse complement strand
GAATGTTTGGCAGCAGCGCTCTGGGATTTTCGGTCATAAGCTCCAGGTGCTCCGGCGCAATTTCATTGGCAAGCGCACAGCAAGTCTCCAGACTGTCGCAGACGATAATCGCGCCATAATCCCGGAGAGACTGCAAAATCACGTCGCTGCGGCTGAGATAGCCGGTCTGGCGCTCCATCTCCTGTGCCACCTGCTCGGCAAGGGTCTGAGAGGTGGTCAGCAGCACTGCGCTCGCCATCACATCATGCTCCGCCTGAGACAGCAGGTCCGCCGCCGTATAGACCGGATTTGCCGTTTCATCCGCAATTACCAGCACCTCAGAGGGTCCAGCCACCATGTCAATATCCAAGGTGCCGTATGCCATGCGCTTTGCCGCTGCCACAAAGGCATTACCGGGTCCCACCAGCTTATCCACTCTGGGAATAAAGTCAGCCCCATAGGTCAGCGCTGCCACGGCTTGAACGCCGCCAACCGCAATCACACGGTCCACCTGTGCAACCCATGCCGCTGCCAAAACCGCATCGTTGAGGTTTTCCGTTGGGGGCGTCACCATAATCACCTCGCCGCAGCCTGCAACCTTTGCCGGCACCGCATTCATCAGTACCGAGCTGGGATAAGCCGCCCGACCACCGGGCACATAAATACCCACCCGGCTGAGCCCGCGAACAATCTGCCCCACGGTTCCGCCCTTCATGGGGCTTTCCCACTGGCGGGATTTACATAAAAGCTCCGTCTGATAAGCGCGGATATTCTCAGCGCTGCGCCGGAGTGCCACAAGGAGCTTCGGATCGATCCGTTCTGCCGCTGCCTGGAGCTCCGATTTTGAAATCTCATAGGGCTCTGCACCGTCGAATTTCAGGGAATACTCCCTGACCGCTTCATAGCCCCGCTGGCGGACTGCCTCCATGATCTCCCGGGCAGACTGCTCAATGCCTGCTCCGGTTTTTGCCGCCCGTTCCCGCATGGCTGCAATCTGCTGCTGTTCCGCCGTTCCGTCTGCTTTTACAATGGTAATCATCCTAGCTGCGCCTCGATTCTGTCAATGAAATCAAAAATCTCCTGATGGCAGAGCTTCATGCTCGCCGTGTTTACAATCAGCCGTGCACTGACCGGTGCAACGGTTTCAATGGGCACAAGACCGTTTTCCTTGAGCGTCGTTCCGGTCTGAACGATATCCACAATACCGTTGGACAGCCCCACCAGCGGCGCCAGCTCCACGCTGCCCTCAATTTTAATCACCGAAACATCCATGCCCTTTTCCGCAAAATATGCCTTGGTGACGTTAGGATATTTCGATGCGATCACTCGGTTTTGATAGGTGCCGTAAAAATCGCTGCCCTGAGGGACTGCCAGTGCAAACCGGCACTTTCCATAGCCCAGGTCCAGCATTTCGTAATAGCTGCCCCCATGCTCCATCATGGTATCCTTGCCCACGATGCCCAGATCACACACGCCGTGGGTCACATAGGTAAGCACATCCGCCGCCTTACTGAGCACCACGTCCATGGGATAATTCTCAATGGGCAAAATCAGCTTCCGGGTATCCGCCCGGACCTGGGTGCAGTCCAGTCCCATTTTTTCGAATAAATCCAGAGAATCCTCCAGCAGGCGACCCTTTGTCACCGCAATTCTAAGCCGTTTCACAGCGCCGCCTCCTTTTCCCCTGTTTTGTCCAGAATAATCAGCCGCGTCGCCCCCAGCTGCTTCGCTTCCTCAGCCGCAGCCTCCGGGGTATTGCTGGCAGAAAGCATCGCCGTCTGCTCCGTCTCCTGCTCCAGCCGCTGCCGTGCCTGCCGGAGACAGCCAAGCTCATACCAGATCAGCGTTTTGGGTCTGAAATGCTCCGGAAGCGCCCGACAGCCTGCCACCGCATCCACATCCAGACCAAAGCCCGTAGCGGGAATCTCTTTTCCAAACTGACCGATCAGCCGGTCATAGCGTCCGCCGGAAATGACATTGCTGCCAGCCCCCTGGACAAAGCCCCGGAAGATCATGCCGGTGTAATACTCGATGTTTTGAATCAGTCCCAGGTCAAACTGCACATGGTCGCTGAGCCCGGCATCGGAAAGCACTGCATAGATTTCCTCCAAATAGGAAATTGCCTTTTGCGCGCCTTCGTTGCCGCTGAGTCTCTTCGCCTGCTCCAGCACCTGAGGTCCGCCGAACATTCTGGGCAAATTCCACAGGGCTTTTCCCGCTTCGGTCTGGAGATAGGGCTTCAGCAGCGTCCGATATGCCACAAAGTCCTTTTTCTCCACCAACTGCCGCAGGGTATTTTGTATCTCCTCCGATGCGCCCAAGCCCTCCAGCAATGCGGAAAAATAGCCCACATGACCGATCTCAATGTGATAATCCGTGACACCGCAGGCTTCCAGGGCGTCAATTGCCATGGATAGAATCTCCAAATCCGCCCGGATTCCCTGGGCGCCGATGAGCTCTATGCCGCACTGGTCGATTTCCGTCCGGGCGCCGGTGTTGATATCGTCGGAACGGAACACGGTCTGATTATAATATAGCCGCAGGGGCAGCGGCAGCGCACTGAGCTTGGTGGCAGCCACTCTGCCAATTGCCACGGTATTATCCGGGCGCATCACCAGCAGCTTGCCGGTTCGCTCCACACATTTCATCATGGATTCCTGGCTCAGGGGATGCCCTGCCGCAGGAATGATATCATAATACTCCACATTGGGAGTTGTCAGCTCGGAATATCCCCGGCGCTGAAACAGCGCAGTGGCTGCCCGCTGTACCGCCCGGCAGGCAGCACATCCCGCAAACAGCCGATCCCGGGTGCCCTCCGGCGTGCCGATGGTTCGATTCATAGGAACTCAGCTCCTCATTTTCTTTCGTTCGCTAATATATTATCACAAGAAAGTAATTCCTGCAATATGGATTTTACCGAAATACGCTTCCCATGCTCCGTTCTTTTTGCACGATATTTCAAAGAATCGCAAACTGCCGACGAGACTTTCCATTCCCGTCGGCAGCTGCGGTGTTGCCCTAAAAAAGCGTAACCTGGGAGGTTTCCGGCAGATCGCCAAATGCCCCCAAAGCACGGAGCAGGTCCATATGGGTCTTGGACACCTTGGGGCATGCCTCGCTGAACTCCTCAATGGAGATGAAATGCTTGCCTTCGCGTCCCTCCATAATATCCCATGCCGCACTTTCGCCCAGACCAGACACCGCCACAAAGGGCGGCAGGAGCTTTCCATCCTCCAGATTGAACTTGGTGGCGTGGGACTTATAGATATCAATGGGTGCAAACTCCAGCCCCCGGAGATAGAACTCATAGCAGGCTTCCAGCGTAGTCAGAAGATCCTCGTCCTTATCGGTGGACTCCGGATCGTTTTTGATGCGCTCGATATTCTTGCGGACATTGTCGATGCCCTGAGTCATCATTTCGGCGTCAAAGCCGCCCTTCTGGCTCTTCCGATAGAAATAGGCGCTGTAGAACGCCAGCGGCTCATGGACCTTGAACCATGCGATACGGAACGCCATCATAACGTAGGCAACCGCATGCGCCTTGGGGAACAGATAGGCGATTTTCGCAAGAGACTCGATGTACCACTTGGGCACGCCCAGCTCCTGCATTTTTTCCACCCAGCCGTCCTGGAAGCCGCCCTTTTTGACCTTGCCCTTTCGGACTGCCTCCATGATTTTAAACGCCATTTTCGGCTCCATGCCCTTGGAAATCAGGAACAGCATGATATCGTCTCGGCAGCCTACGGTTTCCTTCACGGTTGCGGTGCCAGACAGGATCAAATCCTTTGCATTGCCCAGCCACACGTCGGTGCCGTGGGAGAAGCCGGACAGACGTACCAGCATATCGAAGCCGTCCGGCTGGGTATCCACCAGCATCTGCCGGGTAAAGGATGTGCCGAATTCCGGAATGCCGATGGAGCCGGTTTTTCCGATGATGGGATCGTCGTCTGGCAGTCCCAAAGGTGCAGGACTGCGAAAAATCTCCTTGGTAGCAGGATCGTCCAGCGGGATTTTTTTTGCGTCCACACCGGTCATATCCTCCAGCATACGGATCATGGTGGGGTCATCGTGCCCCAGCATATCCAGCTTCAGGAGGTTTTCCTCCATGCAGTGGTATTCAAAATGGGTGGTGATGATATCGGTGTCGGGATCATCGGCGGGATGCTGTACCGGGCAGAAATCATAGATTTCCTTATCACCCGGAATAACCACCAGACCGCCGGGGTGCTGACCGGTGGTTCGCTTGACGCCGGTGCAGCCCAGCGCCAGGCGGTTTTCCTCCGCCTTGGACGCCGTGAGTCCACGCTCCTGAAGATACTTCATGGCATAGCCATATGCGGTTTTTTCTGCCACCGTACCAATGGTGCCGGCACGGAACACATGGCTGGAGCCGAACATTTCAATACAGTAGGCGTGTGCCTTGGACTGATATTCACCGGAAAAGTTCAGGTCAATATCCGGCACCTTGTCGCCGCCGAAGCCCAGGAACGTCTCAAAGGGGATATCAAAGCCGTCCTTGGCATAATTAGCGCCGCAGACCGGGCACACTGCATCGGGCATATCCGCGCCGCAGCCGTAAGCCGCGCCCGCTTCAAAATCCGTATGCTTGCAGTTGGGGCAGCGATAATGGGCAGGCAGCGAATTTACCTCGGTGATACCGGACATAAACGCCACCAGCGAGGAGCCTACGGAGCCTCGGGAGCCAACCAGATAGCCATGCTCCAGAGAATTTGCCACCAGCTTCTGGGCAGACATGTAAATTACGTCGTAATGCCGTCCCAAAATGGCAGACAGCTCCGTTTCAATGCGCTCCGTGACAATTCTGGGGGGATTATCCCCGTAAAGGTCACGCATTTTGCCGTAAACCAGGTCCTTCAGCTGCCCGGCGGAGTTTTCGATGGAAGGCGGGAACAGGTTATGGGGCACCGGTCGAATCTCGTCGCACATATCCGCAATGAGATTGGTGTTGGTTACAACAACCTCCCGGCACTTTTCCTCTCCCAGATAGGAGAACTCCTCCAGCATTTCATCGGTGGATTTAAAGTAAATGGGCAGGGATTTGTCCGCATCGTCAAACTTCTTTGTAGCAAGCAGAATATGACGAAAAATCTCGTCCTCGGGGTTCAGGAAATGGACGTCGCCGGTGGCTACCACAGGCTTTCCCAGCTCCTCGCCCAGCTTTACGATGGTCCGGTTGTAATTTCTCAGGTCCTCGTCGTTTTCCGCAATGCCCTTGGTAATCATAAATCGGTTGTTGCAGATGGGCTGAATCTCCAGAAAATCATAGAAGCTGGCAATGCGCAATAGCTCGTCCCAGCTGCGGTTTGCCACCACCGCCTGGAACAACTCGCCGGCTTCGCAGGCGGAACCGATAATCAGTCCCTCCCGCCACTTTACCAGCTCGCTCTTTGGAATACGCGGTACGCGCTTATAGTACCGGAGATGGGAATAGGAAATCAGCCGGTACAGATTCCGAAGACCGGTATTATTCTTGGCAAACAGGATGATATGCCGCGCCTGAAGGGATGCAATCTTGTTGCCCGCCTTCATGCCGGACATGGCATCGTTGATGGCAGACACATGGGTAATGCCCTTCTCCTCCAGCATCTGAAAGAATCGCTCCAGCATATAGCCAACGGTCATGGCATCGTCCACCGCCCGATGGTGATTGAAATCCGGAAGGCTCAGGGCATCCGCCACCACGTTGAGCTTATATTTGTTCAGACCCGGCATCAGGCCCTGTGCCATCACCAGCGTATCGAGATAAGTAGGCTCAAAGGTAATTCCAAGCTTCTGACATGCCGCTTTTACAAAGCTAACGTCAAAATCCGCATTGTGGGCTGCCAGCGGTCTTCCGCCGCAGAACTCCAGAAACGCCGGAATCGCTTCCTCCAGCTGCGGTGCTCCCACCAGCATGGCATCGGTAATACCAGTCAGCTCAATGATTTTTTGGGGCAGCCTCCGCTTGGGGTCCACAAAGGTCTGGAATTGCCGA
Organism: uncultured Eubacteriales bacterium; assembly: GCA_905201305.1. Taxonomy (GTDB): domain Bacteria; phylum Bacillota; class Clostridia; order Oscillospirales; family Oscillospiraceae; genus HGM13006. Next base: position 1,447 of record CAJKNS010000113.1, on the reverse strand, counting down.
TCCATTTTGCCGTCCTTATAAATGGCGGCGCCAATTTCCGTGATGGCATCGTGCGCAAAGCTCAGCCCCGTTGTCTCCAGATCGAAGACAACATATTCCTGATGGAAATCAAAATCTTCCTTTCCCTTGACGGCAATTTTGTCGTCAATATCGTTGACAAAATAGCCCTCACAGCCATATAGGATCTTGATTTTCCCCTTGCCTGCCTTCATGGCGTCAGGATATGCCTGGGCAACACCATGGTCGGTAATGCCGATTGCCTTATGCCCCCACTTTGCCGCCAGATTGACCACATCGGCAGTGGGCGTCAGAGCGTCCATAGTGGACATCACCGTATGGAGATGCAGCTCCACCCGCTTTTCCTCCGCAGTATCCTGACGCTGGGGCTTTTTTCCCACCTCAATGGAATAGGGCTCCAGCGTAATATCGTTTTCAAATCGGTTAAAGCTGACCTTGCCGAAAATCTTTACCCACATGCCCTTGGACAGTCCGTCCAGCAGCACCTGCGGCTTGTCCCGCTTGATGTCCATATAACGGTTGACCCGCACGGAGCCCTTATAGTCCGTAAGGTCGAAGTTGATAACCCACGCCTTGGTTTTGGTAAGCTCACGGTGCTCCATGGCAAAGATTTCGCCCTCCACCACCACGCGCCCGGAATCCATGGAAATGGTATTCATAGGAATCGGATCGCCCTTGATGGGCTTGCCGTACAGCAGATTGGGATTGGACGCCGCAGCTACCTTTGCCTTGGGTGCAGGCTCTTTGATCTCCGGCATATGGGCAACCGCGCTCTGGCGGATTTTTTCCGTTGCCTCAAACAGCTCCTGCGCATCCAGCTCTTTTCCCACCTGAATATCAATTTTCACAGTGGTATCAAACATATCCTTGAGCCAGCGCTCTGCACGGGCGACATGAGGCCGGAGCATATCCTTGCCGTTGCCCTTCAGCTGGAGCACCACCGTCTCCCCCTCCAGCCGATACTGGCAGCCTGCCAGTATCGACATACAGGGCGCAAACAGCTCCTTGAGAAAATCGCCAACATCCTCCGGCTTCAGCAGTGAAAGGTTGTCCGTTCCGTAGCAGGTGCGCAGAGTAAACTTATGGATGCCATACGCCCGTGAAATCCCCCGCTCAATGCGTCTGACCTGCTTCAGTGCCACATACCGGTCTGGACAGATGGTAACCAGCGCGCTGCGCGTCTTCATGTCCACCTCTGCGGAGAATATTTTCACGTCGTCCAGCAGCTCTTTCAGATCCGCTTCCGGCTCATACGCCCGGAACAGATCCAGCAGTCTTACGGTATTTTCGTCCATCCGTCCATGTCCTTTCCTTTAAGGCAGCACCGCACAAATGCGTCTGCGGATTCTGCCGGATCTTTTCCGCCAGAAATATGTTAGTAAAACCTTGAAATACACAAAGTATTCCTGCGGTTTTCCACCTTTTTCTG
>CAJKNS010000112.1 GCA_905201305.1 uncultured Eubacteriales bacterium | reverse complement strand
GGCCCTGAGATCCATAGCCGATGATGGCGATCTTCTTGCCGTCCAGCTTGCTCAGATCGCAGTCCTTCTCATAATACATTTTTGCCATAATTATATTCCTCCTTGAGTTTGTTCTGGTCATATATTGTTTTCTGTCCTCTTTCAAGGGCAACCATGCCGGTTCGAGCAGTTTCCAGGATTCCATAGTCATCCAAAAGCTTCAGGATGGCCTTGATCTTTTCCGCTGCGCCGACGACGGCAATGATCAGTGTAGTCTGTCCAAAGTCCACGATGTTGCCGCGGAACACATTGGTGATTTGAATGATGTCCTCCCGGGCATCTCTGGTTTCGGCTTTCACCTTAATGAGCACCAGCTCCCGCTGAATGGACATTTCGCCCTCCAGCACGTCCACGGAGATCACCAGCAGCAGCTTACTCAGCTGGGTGGCAATCTGGTGCACGGTGACCTCGTCCACAATGGTCACCACGGAAATTCTCGTGGTTCCCTCCCCCAGCCCGGGACCGGAGCAGATGGACTCGATGTTGTAGCCCTTCCGGGAAAACAGTCGGGCAACCTGGCTCAGGACGCCTGGGGTATCCTCCACCAGCACCGACAGGGTGTATGCTTTCTTTTCGGTATTCATGGGCGCACCTCCTTAGATCAGCATGAAGTTGGTGATGGGCTGACCGCCGCCAACCATGGGACGAACCATTTCGTCGGTATCGATCAGGCAGTCCACCACATAGCCGTGACCCCATTCCTTGGCTTCCTCAATGGCAGCCTTGAGCTCCTCCACCGTGGAAACATGCGCGCCCTTCAAGCCGTAAGCCTCCGCCAGCTTTACAAAGTCCGGCGCAAAACCCAGGTCCGTCTGGGAAAAGCGCTTTTCATAGATCAGGTTCTGCCACTGACGCACCATGCCCAGGGTCCGGTTGTCAAATACAAAGGTGATGACCGGGATATCATAATGGCTCTCGGTTGCCATCTCCTGACCGTTCATCCGGAAGCAGCCGTCGCCGGTGATATGGATGACGGTTTTATCGGGATTGCCCAGCTTTGCGCCCAGCGCCGCACCCAAACCGAAGCCCATGGTACCAAAGCCGCCGGAGGTCAAAAGCTGACCGGGATAATCAAAATGGAAATGCTGGATGGTCCACATCTGATGCTGTCCCACATCCGTTGCAACAATGGTGTCCTGCGGCACCAGATTGCGAATGGTCTCCAGCACCTGCTGGGGTGTCAGCTCGCCGGGCTTGTCCTGATACTCGGTGTGGGTGGCATAGGAGAATACAAACTTCTTCCACCGGTCATTGTGCTTTTGCTCCACTCGTTCGTTTAAAAGCTCCAGCACCCGACCTGCATCACCGATGATATGGTGGTCGGTTTTGACGTTCTTGTCAATTTCCGCCCGGTCAATGTCGATCTGGACGATTTTCGCCTGGCTGGCAAAGCTCTCGGGGTCCAGCGCCACACGGTCCGAAAACCGACAGCCCACCGCAATGAGCAAATCGCAGTTGGCGCAAGCAATGTTGGATGCCTGGGTGCCGTGCATGCCGATCATGCCGGTGGTCAGAGGATTGCCCCCCGGGAAGCCGCCGCCGCCCATAACGGTGATGGCAACGGGAGAATCAATTTTCTCTGCGAATTCCTTAAACTGCTTGTGGGCACGACCTCTTACCACGCCGCCGCCGCAGATGAGCAGGGGCTTTTCCGCCTTTGCAATCATCTCCGCCAGCTTGTCCACATCCTCGTGATTGGGCTCCGGCGTGCGGATATCCCAGCCGATGCGGCGGGTCAATGCCTGAAGCCGTCCGTGCTTGATGTGCTCCTTCCGCTCCATGGGCTCATAATCAATGAGCTCGTTGGGCGCGGTGACGTTTTTCAAAAAGTCAATGAGCACAGGACCGGGACGTCCGGTGGCTGCCACTGCAAATGCTTCCCGCATGATGTCGGGAATGGTCTGGGGGTCCCGCACCAGATAGGTCGCCTTGGTGATGGGCATTGCAATACCGGTGATATCCACCTCCTGGAACGCATCCTTGCCCAGAAGATTCTCCGCGACATTGCAGGTGATAAACACCACGGGAGAGGAATCATAATAGGCGGTGGCAATACCCGTGGTCAGGTTGGTGGCGCCGGGACCGGAGGTGGCAAAGCACACGCCAACCTTGCCGGTGGAACGGGCATAGCCGTCGGCAGCATGGGCTGCGCCCTGCTCATGGGCGGTTAAAATGTGCCGCAGCTTGCCCTGATAGTGATACAGTTCGTCATAAATATTCAGGATGTTGCCGCCGGGATAGCCGAAGATGGTATCCGCCCCCTGCTCCAGCAGGCACTCCAAAATTGCAGTCGTTGCTTTAACCTTCATCAGTTACCCTCCTGTTTAGATTTTGCCGCTGCCCTTCTGGACAGCAATCAGACCGGTTCGCGCCACCTCCAGAATGGAGAAGGGACGCAGCAGGCTTTGGAACAGCTCCAGCCGTTCCGTGGTATCGCTGAGCTCCAGGGTCATGGAGGAAGCGGAAACGTCCGCGATCTTTGCCCCCATGATCTGACAGAGATTCATAATGTCTACTCTTGTTTTGGTGGTGCAGGACACCTTGACGATCATCAGCTCCCGCCCGATGAGACGGTCCTCGTCCAGGGTCCGCACCTTAATCACGTCCACCAGCTTGTTGAGCTGCTTTTCCACCTGCTCCACCACGCTGTTGCCGCTGTCTACAATAATCGTGATCCGGGAAATGGTGGGATCATCGGTGACGCCCACCGCTAGGGATTCAATATTAAAGGCTCGTCTGGAGAACAGACCGGTGATCTTATTCAGAACGCCTGCCTGGTTTTCTACCAGCACCGAAATCGTCTGTTTCATGGCAGTCCTCCTCAGTCTCCGGTCTTGGCGTCCGGGTCCACATGGCACACCATAATATAAGGACCGGGCGCTGCCAGCATTGCCTTCAGCTTTTCTTCCATCTCGTCATCCTCCCGAATCTCGCCGTGGGGGATGCCATACGCCTCCGCCAGCTTGCCGAAATCCGGAGAATGCTCCAATGCTACCCCAAAGGGTCCGCTATAGGCGCTGTGCTGAATCTCGTTGACCAGTCCCAGCACGCTGTTTTCCATCATCACAAGCTTCACGTCAGCCCCCAGATTCCGCAGGGTGCTGAGCTCATTCTCAAACATCTGGAAGCTGCCGTCGCCGCAGACCACAACGGTCTGCTTGTCCGGCGCCGCCACCTTTGCGCCCAGCGCCGCGGGCAGCGAATAGCCCATGGTGCCAAGACCGCCGGTGGTTAAAAATCTGCCGTGCTTGATGGTCATATGCTTGCAGGTCCAAATCTGGTTCTGCCCCACATCCACGCAGAGAATCGCATCGTCGTCCATGAGCTGTCCCAGGGTGCGAATCACCCGGGCGGGATGGGCATAGCCGGGCTTGGAGGGAAGCTCCCGCGTAAGCTCTGCCTGACGGCTCTTTTGCAGGGTTTCGATGTCCTGGGTCTGGGCGGTGGTGTCCTGCTCCATGAGCTGGAGGAGTACCTCCTTCACATCGCCCACCACGGGAATGGTGGTGTCTACATTTTTGCCGATCTCCGCAGGGTCCACATCAATATGGATGGTCTTCATTCGCCGTCCGATCTCCGAGGGCTGGAGGATGGCGCGGTTTGCCACCCGTGCGCCCACCAGAATCAGCAAATCGGAATGCGCCAGGGTTCGGTTTGCGGTGGGGGTACCGAAGGAGCCGATCATGCCCACATACAGCGGATGATCGGTGGGCACAATGCCAAGCCCCATCATGGTGCTGACAATGGGAATCTGGGACTTTTCCGCAAATTCCAGCGCTTCCTTCTGGGCGCCTGCACTGATGACGCCGCCGCCCAAACAGAGCACCGGCTTTTTCGCCTGACGGATTGCCTCCGCCGCCCGATGCACCTGCTTGATGTTGCCCTTTACCGAGGGCTTGTAGCCCCGAATGTCCACGGTCTCGGGATACACCGGCTCGAACTTCGCCTTCTGCACATCGATGGGAATATCAATGAGCACGGGACCCGGACGTCCGGTGGAGGCAATGTGGAACGCCTCCTTCACCACTCTGGGGATGCTCTTAACGTCCTTTACCAAATAGCTATGTTTAATGAAGGGAGCCACAGCGCCGGTGATGTCCACCTCCTGGAAAATATCCCGTCCCAGCAGATAGCTCTCCACCTGACCGGTAATGGCAACCATAGGAATGGAGTCCATATAGGCGGTGGCAATGCCGGTGATAAGGTTGGTTGCCCCAGGACCGGAGGTGACCATGCATACGCCAACCTTGCCGCTGATTCTGGAATAGCCGGACGCCATATGTCCGGCGTTCTGCTCGGTGCGGACCAGGGTATAATGAATGTCCGAATGCTTCAGGGCGTCCGCCGCAGGGCAGATGGTAGCCCCGGCATAGCCGAAGATTTCTGTTACGTTTTCCCGCTTCAGGCTCTCAATCAGAGCCTCTGCACCTGTTGTCACGATGTACTCGCCCCTTTACTTGTAAGCAGTTGGTTCTATCTTATCACAAAGGCAATACCACACAAATCGTCAAGAGAATTCAGCCTGAGATTTTGCGTCAGAAAAAGACAATTTCCCGCAGGAATACTTTGTGTATTGCAAGGGAAAGCGGCGCATTTCTGGCGGAAAAGATCGGCTGAAGACCGCAGACGCATTTGAGTGGTTTTGCTGAAAAGAAAACAGCCCCGTCCTATCTCTTTCGATAGGACGAAGCTGACACTCCGCGTTACCACCTAAATTCCCGGCAGAGCCGGACACTCGATCTCACATACATTATATATAAGGTATATGAGGCTCCCTTTAACGGAGGATTCCGTCGCCGCCTACTGACCCATTTGGGCTTTCAGCACGAAGCTCCAAGGTGAGATTCACTGAATTCGTAGCAGACACTCGCACCAAACGTGTCCTCTCTGCGCCAGAGGGATTCAGTTACTATTCCTCTTCATAGCCTTTTGATTTATTTTCTCCATGATACAAAAGCCGTTTCCATTTGTCAATGGCATTTTCACGGTTTCTGTCATTTTTAGCATTCTGCCCTTTTTTCAAGAGGACTTTTGCAGAATTTTTGTCATTTTGCAGCCGGGGCGACTTGTAATTTCTCTGAAAATATGATACCCTTTCCAACACGAGACAAACATTTGAGTGAGTAAAAAAATACGGGAGAGAAGTATTGTGAAAGTAGCTGTGATCTGTGACGTATTGGGTCAGGCAAACAACGGCACCACCATTGCTGCCCTGAACCTGATCCGTACTCTTCGGAACAAGGGACATGAGGTACGGGTGGTCTGCCCGGACGCCAACCGTGCCGGAGCGCCCGGATACTATATCGTCCCCAAATACGATTTTCATGTATTCAACGACTATGTGGAGAAAAACGGCGTTGCACCTGCCAAGCTGGACACCGCAGTATTGGAGTCCGCCATTCATGATGCAGATGTGATCCATGTGATGATTCCCTTTGCCCTGGGCAAGGCGGCAGCGCACTATGCCCACGACCATAACATCGCCCTCACCGCCGGCTTCCACTGCCAGGCGGAAAACATCACCAACCACATTTTCCTGCAAAACAGCCCCCGTGCCAACACCACGGTATACCATATTTTATATGAACGGCTGTATCAGTTCTGCGACTGCATCCATTACCCCACCCAGTTCATTCGGGACACCTTTGAAGCCATTGTGGGACCCACAGAGGGGCGGGTGATTTCCAACGGCGTCAGCTCGGATTTCCACCCCATTTCCGTCTCCCGTCCGCCGGAGCTGGAGGGAAAATATGTGGTGCTGTTTACCGGGCGCTACAGCCGGGAAAAATCCCATCGGGTACTGCTGGACGCAGTAGCTCAGAGCCGGAACCGGGACAGGATTCAGCTGATTTTTGCCGGAGCCGGTCCCCAGGAGGCACATCTTCGGGAGCATACGGAAAAGCTGGGGATCCCCATGCCCATTATGCAGTTCTATTCCCGGAAGGAGCTGGTGAATACCATCAACATGGCGGACCTTTATGTCCATCCGGCAGAGATTGAGATTGAAGCCATCTCCTGTCTGGAAGCCATCGCCTGCGGCAGGGTGCCCCTGATTGCCGATTCCCCCCGCAGCGCCACCCGGTACTTTGCCCTGACAGACCAGAACCTGTTCCATTATAACAATCCCGGCGATCTTGCCGGGAAAATGGACTGGTGGCTGGAGCATCCCCAGGAGCGGCAGCAATGCGCCCAGGACTATCTGGGCTATGCCCATCAGTTTGACTTTGACACCTGCATGGATGCCATGGAGCAGATGCTGAGGGATGCCATGGAGGCAAAGCAGCATGGAGCCTAAACGCACTGTCTACTTCACCGATCCCCTGAACGACGATTTTGCCAGCACCAACATTCATGCCAAGGAGGTCGGCGCGGATTTTCCGTTTATCCACGAGAGCTTTTTGTGGAACTTTCTGGCGCAGTGCGTCTATTACTGCATTGCCATCCCCATTGTTTTTGTGATTTCCAAGGTCTATCTGGGGCTGAAATACGAGAATCGCAGGGTGCTCCGGCAGCTTCGGGGCACGGGCTATTTTCTCTACGGCAATCACACCCGGATGCTGGACGCCTTTCTGCCTGCCATGACCGCGTTTCCCAAAAAGGCATATGTGGTGTCCAATCCCGATGCGGTGAGTCTCCCGTTTCTCCAGACGCTGGTGACCATGCTGGGCGTCATCCCGATTCCCACGAAGTTCTCGGGTATGCGGCAGTTCCTTTCCTCCATGACCCAGCGATATGAGGGCGGCAATGTGCTGGCGATTTTCCCAGAAGCCCATATCTGGCCCTTTTACACCGGGATTCGCCCCTTTTCCGACACCTCCTTCCGCTATCCGGAGAAGCTGAATGCGCCGGTGGTTGCCATGGTCACCACCTATCGAAAGCGGCACGGACTGTTTCCCCTGTTTCGCCGTCCTGGTATGACCGTAACCCTGTCTGAGCCCTTTTATCCTGACGAAGCCCTTTCCCTCAGAGAAGCCCAGCAGAAGCTCCGGGATCAGGTCTATGACTTTATGGTTTCCGTCTCCCAGAGCCATGAAAACGTCAGCTATATTCAGTATGAGCCTAGACCTGAAGTGGAAGACTCCTAATGGCACTGCAATAGAACGCCAGGTATCACCGCATGAATTGTCAGCGAGGATTCATGCGGTGATACCTAAATTTTTTCAACTTTCTGCTTTACAAATGGAAAATTCGTGGTATAATTCTAACGGTATGCCCTATTGCTCAGTCCCGGGATATAGCCGCGCCACGCGGTATTCACCCGCCCGGCACTTGGCGTTGGGGTAAAATATAGAAAGGTGGAATTATTTATGATCCGCAAAGAAGTAAAAGATCAGGTCATCGCCGAGTACGCTACCCACGAGGGCGACACCGGTTCTCCCGAGGTTCAGATTGCTGTCCTCACCTACCGTAT
>CAJKNS010000111.1 GCA_905201305.1 uncultured Eubacteriales bacterium | reverse complement strand
GGCGCCTGCCGGCATTCCAACGGCACTGAGTATGCCCGTCTGATGACCCTGCTGTTTGCCATGCAGGGCATGGGCAAGCCCGGTCGTGCGTTCTGGAGCCCTGCCTGCGGCGGTCCTATGAACTATAACTTCTGGTTCGGCGGCTATTCCGATCCTCTTTCCTCCATTGCAGGCGCACCCATCTGGGATGATGTGCCCGTGAACTCCGTGGAGCAGGTGCTCTATCGTCCCAATGTGCCCGACGCCATTCTGGACGGACACTATGAGTGGTACGGCGAAGGCTTCTGCGGCGGCGGTGTGGATCAGGAGTTTACCCGCCATGTTTATCCCGCGCCCGGCTATAACAAAGTACACTGCTTCTGGCGCTACGGCGGCTCCTTCTTCGGCACCATGCTGGACACCAACAAGTGGGCAAAGATGTATAAGAGCCCTGAGCTGGAGTTCGTCATCAACCAGGACATTTACATGACCCCTGAGACCCGGCATGCCGACGTGATTCTCCCTGCCTGCACCAACCTGGAGCGTGTGGACATCGGCGAGGTGGGCAACTCCGGCAACGGCGGCTACTGCTCTCATTCCCAGACCGGCAACTCCTGGCAGGTCATTGTCTATCAGGATAAGGCGATTGAGCCCTTGTGGGATTCCCGTTCCGACTTCTGGATCTTCTCCCAGGTGGCAGCACGGCTTGGCTGGGGAGAGCGCTTTACCGAGGGTCGTACCGAAGAGCAGTGGGCAAAACGCTTCTGGCAGTTCTCTGATCTGCCCAAGCACATCTCCTGGGAGGACTTCAAGAAGAAAGGCTACTACATCCCGCCTGTTTCCTACCATGAGGAGGACAAGGACCCCAAGACCGGTTTGTATGAGAACTGGGACCGCTATCCCGGCTTCCAGTGGTTTGCGGAGAACCGTCCCTGCGACACCATGAACCACAAGGTCTTCCAGGAGGAGGGCAAGCTGGGCACCTTCTCCGGCAAGTTCGAGTTTGTATCCGAGTCCCTGACCTACTGGGCGCCTGACGACGAAGCACGCCGTCCCATTCCCCAGTATCAGGATTCCTGGGAGGGCTTTAAGAGCCTGTCGGCGGATAAGTATCCCTACGGTCTGATCTCTCCCCATCCCCGGTTCGACTATCATACCCATTATCAGCAGCATGCCAAGTGGCTGTGGGAGATTCCCAAGAACCGTGTAATCATCAACGGCAACCCTTATCTGGTCTGCCATATCAATCATAAGCTTGCCGAGCAGAAGGGCATCAAGGACGGCGATGTGGTCCGGATGTTCAATGATCGCGGCAGCTGCCTGATGGTAGCCCGGGTGACCTATCGTCTGTATCCGGAAACCATCCACGCCTACACCTCCTCGGGTATTTATAACCCCATTGAGTACGGCGTATACAAGAGCTGGGATAAGGGCGGCAGTATCAACGTGCTGACTCCCGGACGGCTCATCGGCGACTATGTGCCTGCAATGGCGCCCTACAGCTGTAACATCGACATCGAAAAGTGCGAGCCCGATCCCAACTACGGTCAGGGATTTGAGCATATTCTGGACGAGGTGGATAAGCAGCAGCTGGAGACGGAGCGTCCTGTCCGCACATCCATGGAAGCCGACCTGCTCTTTGGCGAACGGGAGCAGTGGCTGCGTGCGCAGCTTGAGAAGAAGGAGGCAAACTGATTATGCTGAAACACCCCATGAAAAAGCCCGGCATTGCCATTAACTCTGCCCGGTGCATGGCCTGCTATGCCTGCTTCATGGCATGCAAGGACGAGCACTGCGGCTGGGATACCGATCTAAGCAAATCTCAGCCCGAAATGGGTCAGTATTGGATGAACATCAAGGAGTGGGAGCGCGGCGACAACGAGCGGCACATCAAAACCGCAACCGTTCCCACCCCCTGTTCCCACTGCGATAACCCTGCCTGCATGGCGGCTGCCAAGGATGGCGCTGTGTATAAGCGTCCCGACGGCATTGTTATCGTTGATCCCGAAAAGTCCAAGGGTCAGAAGCAGATTGTGGACGCATGTCCCGTGGGCGCAATTTTCTGGAACGAGGAAGAGCAGATCCCTCAGAAGTGCACCATGTGCGCAGAACTGCTGGATGATCCCGATTATCCCGGCTTTGAGCCCCGCTGTGTGGAGGCATGCCCCAACCAGGCGCTGGTATTCGGCGATCTTGCCGATCCCGACAGCGAGATCAGCAAGCTCATTGCCGCCAATAAGGTGACCCAGCTCAAGGAGCTTGGCACCATGGGCTCCAGTGTGGTTCATCTGAACATCCCCGGCAAGTTCCTGGCAGGCACCGTTGCCTATCCTGAGGAACTGGAGGAGGTCTGCATCGGCGCAAAGGTCAAGGTAACCTGCGAGGAGTGCGGCACCACCTATGAAACCGAGACGAACTGGGCTGGCGACTGGGAGGTAGAGGATCTGCCCGAGGGTAAGAGCTGGACCGTGGACATCACATTCCCGGGCTTCAAGCCTGTTTGCTACAAGGGCGAGCGCACCGACCACGATCATTATGTAGGCATCACCTATCTGGAGCCTGCGGAGTAAGAAGCTGATTTTCCGGTGCTGCCGGATACCCGTTCGGCAGCACCGGAGACAGAATGCAATCCGGCGCGTCTCCTTGCACTGCTTGTCGTCCCCCGGAAACGGGAGAGAAGCAGCGGAAGGAGCCGGTTGGATTTCAACCTGAAATGAAACCACCACCTATCTTAAGAGAGGAAGTATTTCCAATGGAACTTCGTAATGTAGTCGTTGTAGACGGCTGTCGTACTGCCGTGGGCAAGTTCGGCGGCGCATTGCGTCCCGTCAGCGCCTATGATCTTGCTTGCACGGTCATGAAGGGCTGCCTGGACCGCACCGGTATTGATCCTGCCCAGATTGATGAGGTGATTATGGGTCAGTGTCGCCAGACCTCCGATGAGCCCAACATTGCCAGAATGGCAGCGCTGAAGGTGGGCATTCCTGCATCTGCATCTGCCCATACGGTGATGCGCCAGTGTGCTTCCGCCATGACCGCTGTGCAGAACGGCGCCATGCAGATCATGACCGGACTTTCCGATGTGGTTCTGGCAGGCGGCACCGAATCCAGGTCCAATGCGGTGTTTTATGTACGGAACGCCCGCTGGGGTGTGGGCACCGGCAACACTGAGTTTGTGGATGCCGTAACGGAAGGACAGTTCCGTTCTCAGCCCCAGGAGATGTTTGGACGCTATAACATGGGCGCAACCGCAGAAAAGATTGCCGAAACCCTGGGCATCACCCGGGAGGAGCAGGACGCATTCTCCTTTGCATCTCAGCAGAAGGCAATTGCTGCCATTGACGCCGGAAAATTTAAGGACGAGATCGTTCCTGTGGTCGTACCCCAGGGCAGAAAAAAGCCCCCCATTGTGTTCGACACCGATGAATTCCCCAAGCGCGACACCAGCATGGAGAAGATGGGCAAGCTGAAGCCCTGCTTCAACATTACCACCGATGATCAGGGCAGAATCTATAACAGCTCTGAGCTCACCGGCACCGTTACCGCAGCTTCCTCCTCCGGACGGAACGACGGCGCATCCTGCATGCTGCTGATGACCGAGGAGAAGGCAAAGGAACTGGGTCTGAAGCCCATCTGCCGGATCATCGGCATGGGTACCGCGGGCTGTGATCCCCGCACCATGGGTCTGGGCCCTGTCTATGCGGTGCCCAAGGCGCTGAAAAATGCAGGTCTGACCATGGATGATATTCAGCTCATTGAGCTCAACGAGGCATTTGCCGCACAGTCCCTGGGCTGCATCAAGCAGCTCCACTGGGAGGACAAGATGGACATCATCAACGTCAACGGCGGCGCCATTGCTCTGGGTCATCCCGTTGGCTCCTCCGGCTGCCGAATTTTGGTGACTCTGATGTATGAGATGAAGAAGCGCGGTCTCAAGTACGGTCTGGCTACCCTGTGCATTGCAGGCGGTATGGGTCAGGCAACCGTGATTGAAATGTGTGACTAAACAACTCCGCTGATTGAGAAAGGATGTAATAGTTATGGCAAAGTCCAATAAGATTATGATTCAGGTATGCCTTTGCGGCGCAGGCACCAAGAAGGATAAGGCGCCCACCGTTCCTTACACCGCCGACGAGTTGGCAGAGCAGATTGTTGCCTGTGCAAAGCTGGGTGCGTGCATTGCCCATATCCATGTTCGTGAGGACAAGGAAGTGGACGGCGTGATGCAGATCGGCTATAAGTCCATGAGCCTCCAGAAGTTCACCGAGGCAGTGGAGAAGACCCGCGAGCTGTGCAAGAAGGAGGGCGTTGATATCATCATCAACCTCACCACCTCCGGCGGCGAGTATGAGGACTACAAGCGTCTCCAGCATCTGTCCGCACTGAAGCCCGAGATGTGCTCCTTTGACCCCAACACTCTCAACTGGTCCAACAGCTACATCTTTGAGAACAGCCCCCGCTTCCTGAACAAGCTGGCAGAGGAAGTGGTGAAGGAGGACGTAAAGCCCGAGTTCGAGATTTTCGACACCGGTCATCTGGATTCCGCAATGTACTATGTAAACAAGCACGGCATCCCCGGCAATCCTCATATGCAGTTCATTATGGGCGTTGGCGGCTCCATGCCCGGCACCGCTGAGAACCTGGCATTCATGGTGGGTCATCTGCCCAAGGGTGCCACCTGGTCCGTTTCCGGCATCGGCAAGGCGCATATGCCCATGATGCTGGCTGGTCTGGCACTGGGCTGCGACGGTCTGCGTGTTGGTCTGGAGGACAACGTCATGTATGGCAAGGACGAAAACGGCAACAAGATCATTGCCACCAATGAGATGCTGGTAAAGCGTGCCGTAGAGCTGGCAAAGCTGGCAGGTCGTGAGATCGCTACCGCCGACGATGCCCGTGAGATCTTGGGCATTACTCGGAACTGCCTCCGGGACGAGGGTTAATTCTTTCAGCGGATCTTTTGTGCCGTAGCTTCGTTATTTCTTCCTTGAAATACCTGCAGTATGTCGGCGGAAGAAAACCTCGTTACGCCACAAAATCTTGCGCTGAAAGAGTGCGCAGAAAGACTTTACGCGGATCTTTTGCGCAGTAGCTTCGTTATTTCTTCCCTGAAATATCTGTTGTATACTGATGGAATTTTCTGCGGAAAATATATTCCCAGTTGCGTTTTTTCTGAATTTCGTGTATCATAGAGGTGCGTCAAATGGCGCACCTCTATGGAAATCATAGCCGCCTTTGGCGGAATACTTCTCCGAGTGCCGGAGTCTAAGGTCCATGGACTAGGATTTCGGCGCCTGACCTATCATCCGGTCACAGGGCTGCAAGGGAAACCAAACAGCCTTCCAATGTAGCCGTTGCTGCCGAAAAGGAGAGGGCTTGTGCAGACCCCATGGTACAGCTCTGTCCTTTTTGACAGAGCTGTATTTTTCGTTTGGAGGGAATGTCATGCAAAAGAATCTGGAATTTTTGGAGGCAGCCCGACTGCTGGCAGGGCAGGTTCAGCCGGTCAGCATGGAATATGTCCCCCTGAACGCATCCCTGGGACGGGTGCTGGGGGAGACGGTATGTGCAGGCAGCGATGTGCCGCCCTTTGACCGTTCGCCCTTTGACGGCTATGCCTTCCGTGGGGAGGACAGTCAGGGTGCAACGCCGGATACCCCTGTCACGCTTCGAATTTTAGAGGAAATTCCGGCTGGCAGCGTGGGCAAGAAGCGCGTGGTTCGGGGCACTGCGGCAAAGATTCTTACCGGTGCACCCATTCCGCTGGGCGCCGATTGCGTCTGCAAATTTGAGGATACCGAGTTTACCGCAACCAGCGTTACCCTGCACAAAACCTACCGCAGCGGCAGCAACATTGTGCTGCGCGGCGAGGATTTGACTGCCGGGGATATTGTAGCCCGGCAGGGCACAGTAATCGACAGCGCCCTGATGGGAACATTGGCAACGCAAAATCTGGCGGAGCCAAAGGTCTATCGCCGTCCGCTGGCTGGTATTATCACCACCGGAAGCGAGCTCTGCGGCGTTGGAGATGCACTGACGGGTGGAAAAATCGTCAACTCCAACCGCTACACCTTCCAGGGTGTACTTCAGAATACCGGCTGCGTGACCGAGTTTTTCGGCTGCCCGGGGGATACCGTGGAGGAAATTGCGGCTGCCTTTTCTCAGGCGGCGGAGGCGTGCGATGTGATTATTACCACCGGCGGCGTATCGGTGGGAGATTATGACCTGACCCCCGATGCCCTTCAGGCAGCCGGAGGCACGGTGCTGATGCAGAATATGCAGCTAAAGCCCGGCGGAAAATGCTGCTTTGGAACCATTAGAAAGGCGCTGGTGTGCTGTCTGTCCGGCAATCCGGCTTCCAGCATGACAGCATTTTTTGCGGCGGTGCTGCCTGCCGTTCGAAAGCTCTGCGGCAGAAGCAATTGGGCGCTGGAGCAGATTCCGGTAACGCTGCTGGAGGATTTTCCGAAGAAAAGCCCCAAGCCCCGGTTGCTTCGGGGCAAGCTGGAGCTTTCCGGCGGCGTTGTGGGCATGCACATCACCGGCGAGCAGGGCAATGGCATTCTCCACACCATGGTGGGCTGCAATGTCCTGGCGTTGGTACCACCCGGCAGCGGACCGCTGCCCAAGGGTACGGTATTACAGGGATTCTGGATTGACGGAAAAAACGGAGGAACACTATGAAAAAAGTTAGAGTGGAAGACGCAGTGGGTATGACACTCTGCCACGATATTACCGCCATCGACGACCATTTTAAAGGCGCTGCCTTCCATCGGGGGCAGGTAATTACCCAGGAAGACGTGGAAAAGCTCAAGAACATCGGCAAAAACCACATCTTCATCTGGGAAGAAAACGCCGGTGAAATCCACGAGGAGGATGCGGCACTGCGGCTTTCCAAGCTGTGTCAGGTGGACGGCGGCGTGTATTCCGGTCCCAGCGAGGGAAAAATGGTGCAGAAGGCGGGTGTCCGGGGCATGTTCCGGGTGAATGTTCCTCTCCAGCGTGCCATCAACTCCATTGGGGATATTACCATCAGCTCCATTCCCGATCACTATCCCGTAGAGGTTGGAGGCAAGCTCTGCTCCATGCGGATTATTCCTCTGACGACCCAGGAGAGCCAGATTATCGAGGCGGAGCGGCTATGTCGGGAATCCCAGGAGCCGCTGATGCAGCTGCTGCCTTATCAGAAGAAGAAGGTGGCGTTTATCATCACCGGCAGTGAGATTTACACCGGACGAATTCAGGATAAGTTTGAGCCGGTGCTTCGGGCAAAGGTGGGGCAGTACCCCTCCGAGGCCATCGGCTGCAAAATCTGTGACGATGATCTTTCCATGCTGAATGCGGCATTGCAGGAATTCCTGGATGCCGGAGCAGACCTGATTCTCATGACCGGCGGCATGAGTGTGGATCCGGATGACCGGACACCGGGAGCCATCAAAAATACCGGTGCAAGAATCGTATCCTACGGTGCACCGGTACTT
>CAJKNS010000110.1 GCA_905201305.1 uncultured Eubacteriales bacterium | reverse complement strand
ACGGGTGCGCACCCGGTTTGCGCCCCGCCCCACCGGCTATATGCATGTGGGTAACCTGCGCACTGCCCTCTATACCTATTTTATTGCACGGCACGCAGGCGGCGATTTCATCCTCCGCATTGAGGATACCGATCAGAAGCGGAAGGTAGAGGATGCGGTGGCAGTGATTAAGCGCACCATGGCGGACTGCGGTCTGGACTACGACGAAGGTCCCGATGTGGGCGGTCCTGTGGGTCCCTATGTGCAGACCGAGCGCCGGGAGATTTATAAAAAGTATGCGGAGCTTTTGGTGGAAAAGGGCGCGGCATATCGCTGCTTCTGCACCGAGGAGCGGCTGGAGGAGCTGCATGCCCAGGACCCCAATGCCAAGTATGACGGCCATTGCCGCCATCTTTCTCAGGAGGAGATTCAGAAGAATCTGGAGGCAGGGGTGCCCTACGTGATTCGTCAGATCATCCCTGAGGGGCAGACCACCTTCCATGATGCGGTCTATGGGGACATCACCGTGGACAACAGCGAGCTGGACGATCAGGTGCTGCTGAAATCCGACGGACTGCCCACCTATAACTTTGCCAATGTGGTAGACGATCATCTCATGGGTATTACCCATGTGGTTCGCGGCAGCGAGTATCTGTCCTCCACGCCCAAATATAACCTGCTCTATGAGGCATTCGGCTGGGAGATTCCCACCTATGTCCACTGTGCCAGCGTGATGATTACCGATCCGGAGACCGGTAATGTTCGGAAGATGTCCAAGCGCCATGGGGACCCCTCCTATGAGGACCTTTTGAAAATGGGCTATCTGTCTCAGGCAGTGAAGAACTATGTGTCCCTGCTGGGGTGGAGCCCCAGAGGGGAGATTGCTGAGCAGGAGTTCTTCACCATGGACGAGTTGTGCAAGGCGTTTGACATTGAGGGGATCTCCAAGTCTCCCTCTGCCTTTGATCTGGAAAAGCTCAACTACTTTAACAGCACCTATCTTAAGGAGCTGTCCCCTGAGAATTTTGCAGCTGCGGCTGCCTCCTGGATTGATCGGGCGATTACCCGGGAGAATGTGGACAAGACCCAGATTGCACCGCTGCTCCAGACCCGTCTGGACCGGCTGGATCAGATTCCGGAGATGATCGCGTTCCTGAATGAGCTGCCGGAGTACGATATTGCCCTTTACACCAATAAAAAGAACAAGCTCACCGCTGAGAGCTCCAGAGAACTGCTGCAAAAGGAGACGGATGCGCTG
Organism: uncultured Eubacteriales bacterium; assembly: GCA_905201305.1. Lineage (GTDB taxonomy): Bacteria > Bacillota > Clostridia > Oscillospirales > Oscillospiraceae > HGM13006. Next base: position 6,338 of record CAJKNS010000110.1, on the reverse strand, counting down.
ACCAAGCTGGGCGAGTGGAGCTACGATGCCATCCACGACGCGCTCTATGCTCTGGCAGAGGCGGAAGGCATTAAGATCGGCAAGGTGATGTGGCCCCTGCGGATTGCGGCTGCGGGCAAGTCCGTTACTCCCGGCGGCGCCATTGAAATCGCCATGATTCTGGGCAGAGAGGAAACCCTGCGCCGGCTGAATCTGGGGCTTTCCAAGCTGGAGGCACAGCCGTGACCGAAGTGGTTGCCGCGCTGATTTGGAACGGGGACCGATTCCTGATCTGTCAGCGTCCCGCGCACAAGGCAAGAGGCTTGCTGTGGGAATTTGTGGGCGGCAAGGTGGAGCCGGGAGAGACGAAGCAGCAGGCGCTGATTCGGGAATGCCAGGAGGAACTGGATATCACGGTGGCACCGGCAGAGCTGTTTATGGAGCTTGACCACGTGTATCCGGATCTTACCATTCACCTGAGTCTGTACCACTGTTCCATTGCGAAAGGGGAGCCGCGGCTGCTGGAGCACCATGCCATGGCGTGGATTCGCCCGGAGGAGATTCCAAACTACGAATTCTGCCCCGCAGACGCCGAAATCCTTGCGCGGCTCCGGAAACAATACGGATGATAAAGAATGCGTGCTGTCCGAAAACGGGCGGCACGCATTTTTGCGGGCAGGGGAGCGACAAAAAGAGCTTGAAGAATGCGCCCGGCTGTGATATAATAACTCAAGAATCCGGGTGTGGCGCAGCTGGTAGCGCGGGTGGTTTGGGACCATCAGGCCGCAGGTTCGAACCCTGTCACTCGGACCAGAAAAAGCAGGACTTTGATTTTCGAGGTCCTGCTTTTTTCAACGGAATCAATCTGTTTTTTCTCATAACACCCCGCTCTGAAACGAAGTCTGTTTCAGAGCTTTTTCTTTTCTTTGAAATTCCTTAAGATGGTTGCATTTATAGCCCGGATATATTATAATCATACAAGTTTTTGTCCACAAAATAGGGGGCTTTTGCAAAATCTGTACAGAATGCCCCGGCGCCGATGTTCGGGCGCAGATTCAAAATGGAGTGTGAGTGATTTGAAAGGTATTATTTTGGCAGCAGGAAAGGGCACACGGCTCTATCCCATCACCCTTCCGGTCTGCAAGCCGCTGCTTCCTGTATACGATAAGCCGATGATTTATTATCCCCTGTCGGTGCTGATGACTGCCGGCATTCGGGATATTCTGATTATTGTGCCCCCGGACGATCAGGAGCCCTTTGAAAATCTCCTGGGCGATGGCAGCCAGCTGGGCGTCCATATTCAGTATCTGGAGCAGAAGGTGCAGCGGGGCATTGCCGACGCCTTTATCATTGGCGCAGACTTTATTGGCGACGATTCCGTGTGTCTGGCGCTGGGCGACAATATTTTCTATGGACCCGGCTTCCGGAGAAAGCTCCGTTCGGCGGTCAAGCAGACCGGCGGCGCAACGATTTTCGGCTATTATGTGACGGATCCCCGGGCGTTTGGCGCGGGGGAAATCGACAGAGAGGGCAAGGCAATCTCTATTGAGGAAAAGCCCACTCAGCCCAAGTCAAACTACATCGTACCCGGTCTCTATGTCTACGACAATCAGGTGGTGGAGATTGCGAAGTCCGTGGAGCCCTCTGCCCGTGGTGAGCTGGAAATCACTGCGGTGAACAACGCCTATCTGGAGCGGAAGCAGCTGCAGGTGGTGACGCTGGGTCGGGAATACACCTGGTTTGACACCGGCAATGCCGACAGCCTTTATGAAGCGGCAGGCGCCATTCAGGCGGCACAGCGCAGCGGCAAGATGATCGGCTGCCTGGAGGAAACGGCGCTGCGGAATGCCTGGATCACCATTGACCAGGTGATGGCTGCGGCAAAGAGCATGGAAAAGACGAAATACGGTCAGTATCTGCTGGAGATTGCAGCGGAGATGGAGCAGGATTGAGGAATATGCCATGAAACGCTATGATTATCTGGTGGTAGGCGCGGGGCTCTATGGCGCGGTATTTGCCCAAAAGGCACATGCTGCGGGAAAATCCGTGCTGGTGGTGGACAAGCGCCCGAATATCGCCGGCAACGTCTACACTGAGCCGGTGGAGGGCATTCAGGTCCACAAATATGGCGCGCATATTTTCCATACCAACAACAAGACAGTCTGGGATTATGTCCGGCAGTTTGCGGAGTTTAACCGGTTTACCAACTCTCCGGTGGCGAACTACCACGGCGAGCTGTATTCTCTGCCCTTTAACATGTACACCTTTAATAAAATGTGGGGCGTTGTGACCCCCCAGGAGGCAGCGGAGAAAATCCAGGCGCAGCGGGATGCTGCCGGGATTACCGAGCCGAAAAATCTGGAGGAGCAGGCGATTTCTCTGGTGGGCACGGACATCTATGAAAAGCTGGTAAAGGGCTACACCGAGAAGCAGTGGGGGCGTCCCTGCGACCAGCTGCCTGCGTTTATCATCAAGCGGCTCCCGGTGCGGCTGACCTTTGACAACAACTATTTCAACGCGCTGTATCAGGGCATTCCCATTGGCGGCTACACCAAAATGGTGGCGCACATGCTGGACGGCATTGAGGTCCGGCTGAATGTGGACTATCTGGCGGAGAAGGAAGCGCTGGATGCGCTGGCGGAGCAGGTGGTCTATACCGGACCCATCGACGCGTATTTCGGCTTCCGGCTGGGAACCTTGGAATACCGTTCCGTGCGCTTTGAGACGGAGCTGCTGGATATCCCCAACTTCCAGGGCAATGCGGCGGTGAACTATACCGATCGGGAAACCCCCTGGACCCGGATCATTGAGCACAAATGGTTTGAGTTCGGAAAGGACGAGGCGGGGAACGATCTGCCCAAAACCGTCATCAGCCGGGAATACAGCTCCGAATGGAAGCCCGGCGACGAGCCTTATTATCCCGTGAACGACGAGAAAAACGGCGCGCTCTATGCCCAATACCGCGATTTGGCGGAGCAGGAGAAAAACGTGATCTTCGGCGGACGGCTGGGCGAATACAAGTATTACGACATGGATATGGTCATTGCGGCGGCGTTGCGCTGCGCGGAAAAGCAGCTGGGGGAATGACCCTTCGGTATTATCCACAAAAACTGTATACGAACTGACGGCAAATCCCTGCACCCTGGTGCGGGGTTTTGCTTTACATTCCAAGGCTGTACCATTATAATTAACTTTAACACTAGAAAGTGCCGGGAAAACGGAATTCAAATCGGCGCGGGTCGATGACGGCACTGGGGCGGAAAACCCCAAGGAGGAAAACATGGAAGCAGTCAAACAATTTCTGAAGCGCAAGGATATTGAAATATCCCTGAAACGCTATGGGATCGACGCATTGGGCGCAATGGCACAGGGTCTGTTCTGCTCGCTGCTGATCGGTACCATCATCAACACCCTGGGCACCCAGTTCCATATCCCGTTCCTGACGGAGACGGTGGCGACGGTATCCGGTGTGGACTATACCGTGGGCGGTCTTGCCTCGGCAATGAGCGGACCTGCTATGGCAGTGGCAATCGGCTATGCCCTGCATTGTCCGCCGCTGGTGCTGTTCTCAATGATTACCGTGGGCTTCTCTGCCAATGCACTGGGCGGCGCAGGCGGACCTCTGGCGGTGCTGTTTGTGGCGATCATTGCCGCAGAGATCGGCAAGGCGGTTTCCAAAGAGACAAAGATCGACATTCTGGTAACGCCCCTTGTGACCATCGGCGTTGGTGTGGCACTGTCCGCCTGGTGGGCTCCGGCGCTGGGCAAGGCAGCCATGCATGTGGGCGATCTGATTATGGTGGCAACCAACCTCCAGCCCTTCTGGATGGGCATTTTGGTGTCCGTGATCGTGGGGGTTGCGCTGACCCTGCCCATTTCCTCCGCAGCCATTTGTGCGGCGCTGGGACTGACGGGACTGGCTGGCGGCGCTGCGGTGGCTGGCTGCTGCGCCCAGATGGTGGGCTTTGCAGTGATGAGCTTTAAGGAGAACCGTTGGGGCGGACTGGTGTCCCAGGGCATCGGCACCTCCATGCTCCAGATGGGCAACATTGTTCGGAATCCCCGGGTGTGGATTGCACCCATTGTCACCTCTGCAATCACCGGCCCCTTGGCAACCTGCGTGTTCCATCTCCAGATGAACGGCGCACCGGTATCCTCCGGCATGGGCACCTGCGGTTTGGTGGGGCAGATCGGCGTTTATACCGGCTGGGTGGCAGACGTTGCCTCCGGCGCCAAGAGCGCCATTGCCACCATGGACTGGGTGGGACTGATCCTCATCTCCTTTGTACTTCCTGCGGTGCTGTGCCCCCTGATTAACATGGTGGTACGGAAGCTGGGCTGGGTGAAGGACGGAGATCTGACGCTCAGCAACAACTAAGGCAACACCGCACAATTGCGTCTACGGGCTTTGACGGTCCTTTTCCCTCACAAATCCGCTGCGAAAATTTGAAATACACAAAGTATTCCTGCATTTTCGCAACAAATTTGTGATGCAAAATTCCACGCCAAATCTCCTTGCCGAATTATGCGGTATTGCCCTAAAACAAAGCAGCACTGTCTACTGGGCAGTGCTGCTTTTCTGTATGAAATCAAAAACCGGCTGCATCCCAAATGGGTGCAGCCGGTTTTATAAGCCTTAGCGATAGATGACCTCGTGACGCTTGGGACCAGTGGAAACGATGGAGATATGCACGCCCACCTGCTGCTCAATGAACAGCACATAGTCCTGGGCTGCCTTGGGGAGGTCTTCCCACTTGGTGGTGCCGCGGAGATCGCACTTCCAGCCGGGCAGGGTGGTGTAGACAGGCTTTGCCTTCTTGAGCTCGGGAGTAACCGGGAAATCGGTGGTTACCTTGCCGTCGATCTCATAACCGGTGCAGATTTTGATCTCGTCCAGATAGCCCATAACGTCCAGGCAGGTGAGCACCACGTCGGTAGCACCCTGAACGGATACGCCGTAGCGGGTAGCCACTGCGTCAAACCAGCCCACTCTCCGGGGGCGACCGGTGGTAGCGCCATATTCGCCAGCGTCACCGCCGCGATGACGGAGCTCTTCTGCTTCATCGCCAAACAGCTCGCTGACAAACTCGCCTGCGCCTACGGCGCTGGAATATGCCTTGGTGACCACATAGACCTGCTTCATCTCCTTGACGGGGATGCCGGCGCCTACGCAGCCAAACGCAGCCAGGGTGTGGGAGGAGGTGGTCATGGGATAGATGCCGAAATCGGGGTCCTTCATGGAGCCCAGCTGACCCTCCAGCAGGATGGTTTTTCCTGCCTTGTTGGCTTCGGTAAGGTACTTGTGGACGTCGCCAATATAGGGACGGACCATTTCGCGCCATTCCATCAGCATATGGAACAGCTCGTCTGCATGGATTTCGGGCTTGTGATACAGGTTAACAAACAGAGCATTCTTCAGGGTGCAGATGTTCTCCAGGCGAGCCTTCAGACCCTCCTCGTCGAACAGCTCGTTGATCTGAATGCCGTTCTTAGCGTATTTATCGGAATAGAAGGGGGCGATACCGGATTTGGTGGAGCCGAAGGCATTGCCTGCCAGACGCTCCTCCTCATAGGTATCCTGCAAAACGTGATAGGGCATCAGCAGCTGTACCCGGTCGGAAATCATCAGCTGAGGTGCAGGAACCCCTGCATCGGTGATGGCTTTGATCTCTGCCATGAGCTTGGGAATATCCAGCGCAACACCGTTGCCGATGATGTTCATGGTGCCGGGGTTGCAGGCGCCGGACGGAATCAGGTGCAGGGCAAACTTGCCGTAGTCGTTGATAATTGTGTGACCGGCATTGGCGCCGCCCTGAAAACGAACGACAATATCCGAGGTTTCGGAGAGCAGATCGGTGACCTTGCCCTTACCCTCGTCGCCCCAGTTGGCACCGACGATCGCTTTTACCATATTGATACCTCCGCGGCTGGGATTCGCAACCCCATGGTGATCCCTGGGGATTTGCCTTTTCCAAGTCCGCTATTTTCTTTAAGGCAATACCGCAGTATTGTCCTAATAGCATTATATCGCAATGCGGATATTTTTGCAAGATTGACTTGCAAAATATTGCCCTTTACTTTCGTTCACCGCTTTGCTAAAATAAGAAAGAATAACGACACTGTGAGGTGGGTGGAAATGAATAGTCATGGCAAGGGCAGCGACCGGAGCGCCGCACTGTATCAGGCGCTTTTGACCTTGAAAACCCCGGAGGAATGCTATGCATTCTTCGAAGATCTTTGCACGGTATCCGAGCAGATGGCAATGGAGCAGCGCTTTGAGGTGGCGTCCCTGTTGAATGACGGCATGATCTACAGCGACATTCTGGAACAGACCGGCGCATCCTCTGCCACTATCAGCC
>CAJKNS010000109.1 GCA_905201305.1 uncultured Eubacteriales bacterium | reverse complement strand
GGAGCCGGTGCCAAGCCCTGCCTCATTGGAGAAAATACCCCGGGACACGCCCTTTTTCATGCTCATGAACATGGTGCCAACCACGCCGCCGGTAAACGCCATGGGGTCAAATGCGCCGCCAACGATGGCTTCGAACACCGAGGGGATGTTTTTATAGTTGATGATGACCACGCCCAGCGCCAGAATCACATAAAACAGTGCCATAAAGGGCACCAGCTTTTCCGACACGCTGCCGATGCGCTTGATGCCGCCCAGCAGCACCAGGGCAACCAGCATGGCAACCACAATGCCAATGATAAGATTTACCGTGGAAACCGCGCCGCTGCTGAGAATACCAAACTCCTTCAGCGGGGTATTGATGGCTGCGGTGATGGTGTTGACCTGGGTGGCGTTGCCGGTGCCGAATACCGTCAGCACGCCAAACAGAGAATAGAGCATGGCAAGCCACCGCCACTTCTTTCCCAGACCGTTTTTGATGTAGTACATGGGACCGCCCACCAGATCGCCAGCCGCGTTCCGCTCCCGGAAATGAACTGCCAGGGTCACCTCCGAAAACTTGGTGCACATGCCCAGAATCGCGGAGCACCACATCCAGAATACCGCGCCGGGACCGCCAATGGCGATGGCGCCTGCCACACCGGCAATATTACCGGTACCCACCGTGCCAGCCAGCGCCGTACAAACCGCCTGAAACGGGGTCATGGCGCCGTCGGAAGCGTCCTTTTTCCGGAACATTCTGCCGATGGTGGTTTTTATGGCATAGGGAAATTTGCGAATTTGGATAAATCGGGTGCGAATGCTCAGCAGCAGACCCACGCCGATGATGCAGATCATGGCGGGAACACCCCAGATGAAGTTGTTCACCACCGAATTGATGGATGCGATCTGTTCAATCATATGCTTTGACGCCCTCCTTTTCCTGACGTCTCAAGGGAGACGCCTTGTGAGATATTATATCACATTACATGGGAAAAGCACAGCATCTTTGCAGTATTTTGTCACATCTTATGCATTTTTCTGCACGAAATCCGCGATTCCATGCACATTGACAAGAAAATGTGCATTTTTTCAGGATGCAAAACCGCTTGCTGCCATACTGCCCGGCGACATCCGGAACAGCACCTGCATGTCCGAGAGCACATAGGGCACCTGCTCCAGGGAAACGCTCTCCTCATACAGCCTGCGGGTCAGCGCCAGCCCCTGGGCATCCGAAAGCTCCGGGCACCAGAACGCCTGGGAATCGCTCATCCCATCCCGGCTGTCCAGCACGCCAATCATAACCCCCTGCTCGGTAACATGGAAGGTGTAGAGGGTGCTGCCGCCCTGCACGCAATCCCTGCCTGCCTTACACTGCCGAATAAAACTCTGAAACCTCATTACATATTCCTCCCTGTTTTATTTTTCGCCCCTGACTCCGGCAGTTCCGAAACGCGCCTGTTTTCTGCTTGGTAAAGGGGGTTCTGCTTCAAAGGAATTGACATTGCAGAGACGCTCTGCTAAAATAATCTGGGTTTGACAAGGACCCATCAAAACCAATCCTTAGATGTTGATACAAATTATAATTCCTCCAGGCTCATTTGTCAGGCTGTGGGAATCACCGTTTTTCTGGCGTTTTCGGTACCGTATCTGAGGGCATGTTTTCTGCCCATTTCGGCGGCGCATTTTGTGCCCCGTTTTTTTATTTATTTAGGCAGAAAAATATTACGCCAAAATTCGCAAATAAGAGGAAGTTATTTTCTTGTCGCAACATGGCAACATTCTGCGGAGGTGCAACCACAATGGAAGAGTCTCGCATTGATCGGGTGTCCAGATTTTCAAAAATCTGGTGGAAATCCCGTGCGGATGCGGATAAGTCCCAGGAGTTTATGGCGCTGGGACTGGGCGTGTCGAAAAAGACCGTTCAAAACTGGGAAAAGGGCATCAGTGCCCCGGACCTGTTTCAGGGCTCGGAATGGTTCCGGATTCTGGGACTCAATCCCCTGCCCTATTATCTGGCATATTTGTATCCGGATCTGTTTGGGGATATTTCCCCCGATAAGTCTGATGAAGAGCTGACTCTGGCGCTGCATCATCTCATCGATCAGGCAACGCCCATCGAAAAGCGTCAGCTGCTGTTTTTAATGGCAGGCAAGCACGGAAGCTCCTGGTATGCGCTGCTCCAGATGTTCACCGCCCACTGCCATACCTCCATGCAGTGCCGGGTCGGAACCGCCCGAATCGTGCTGGACAACTATGAAATGCAGCAGGAAACCGGCGAGCTGGTCTGCACCGACAATGTGCTGCCGGATCTGGACGTGCTTCGGAATGCCATTGAAAGCGGAAAATCTGCCGCCCAGCAAAAGCGTCCGGGTTATACCACCGTTCCCGAGAAGCCCAATTCGTAATTCCATCACAAATGCCCGGCACAGAAAACTCTGTGCCGGGTTTTTTCATTGGATCATTCGTCGATTTTCTTGCCGTAGACCAGGTTGGGGAAGCCCTTGCCGCCGCCAACGGAGATCATACCCTCGATGTAGCCGTCCTTGTCCACTCTTGCCCATACCTCCCAGCAGCCGGGACCGGCGGGATACTCCACCTTAAAGAACTCATCGCCGGTGTAGTAGCCGAAGTTGATGGGGGTGCCATCCGCAGTACCCTTCAGGGTGCCGTCGGGCTGGGGCTGGAAGTCAAACAGGATCTCGCCCTCAAAGAAATGCTCCGGAGGGGTGCCATGATCCTTCAGCGCAACCTGGGGCTTTTCCACCGCAGGAGGAGGACCGCCAGCAGGACCGCCAGGTCCCTCGCCAGGACCACCGGGACCGCCAGGACCGCCGGGCGCACCTCCCTGGAAATCCGGACCGTGTACCAGCGTGGGGTCCGGCAGCCACTTCTTAATAAAATATTTGCCTGAAATCGCCATTTTTATCAATCTCCTTCCCGATTGTTGCTACCACCATAGTACCCCATCTCCGCGGTGTTTTTCCAGTGTGTATTTCGGCTATTCCGTGTGATTTTTTACCTTTTCCCCGGAATTCCCGAGATATTTGTGGTTTGTGTGAAGAAATTCTGGACATTTCGTGACGGTACAGATATAATGAACACGGCTGGAATGCCAGCCAGGAAGGTGATGCCCATTGGTCAAATTTCATACCGCCCATCCCCTTGCCCGGTTGGGGCTATGCTTGTCCGGCTGGGGCTGCACCCTGCTTCTCATCATGACCTCCTCCAAGCTGAGCTTTGCAGTCACGGGGCTTCTCTCCCTGATTCTGCTGGGAGTTCTGTGCTATAAAACAAAATTCATTGAAGAAATCTTTCAGGAAACCCACTGGGGACTGTGTGCTCTGGCGGGGATTTTGGCGCTGTGTGAGGTCTATCGGGCAAAGTCCACCTTTTTTACCACCTGCGGCAGCTGGATGGGCAAGCTGTTTTCCCATCTCCATCTGCCCACCGGGCTGATTCGGCTGATTCCCTGGCTGCTGGCGCTGGTGGCGCTGCCTATGATGTTCGGCTATCTTCTCTGGTTCGTGCGCTTTCTGTGGAAGCACGCAAAAAGCTTCTGGCACACCTCTGATTTTACCGAGCGGATGTTCCTGCTCAGCGCCGGGATTGTGTTTACGATTCTGATCGTGTTCACCTATCTCTGCACTCAGGCGTTTTACGGCGCCCATCTCAACGGCGCATGGTATAACTTTGACCTGATCTATTCCGCCGACTCCGGCTATCTGGTGAACACCGACGTATTCCGAAACATCGGCGCAGACCAGAACGATCTGCGTCAGCCCCTGTTCGGCGTCTTTGCCATGCCCTTTGCGCAGTTTGCATGGCTGGTGTCCAAAGTGCTGTTTTTCCTTCCCCACGCCTATATCACGGTGCTCCAGGTCATGTCCATACTCCTGTATCTGATTGCCACGGTACTGATTTCCCGGATGCTGGGGCTCAGTGGCTATCGAAAGGTGCTGTTTCTGGGGCTGCTGTGCGTCAGCTATCCGGTGCTGATCTTCTCCCTGACCGCTGAGCAGTATTTGTTCGCGGTGTTCTATCTCATTTTGATGCTCTATCTCCATCAGGACAAAATCGGCGGAAGCCTTGGCTATATCGCCGCCACCGGCTCCATGCTCACCACCGGCATCTTCTTCCCGATCCTCACCTGGGATCGGAAATTCAGCCGCTTTGTGAAAAACACCCTGACGCTCTGCGGCGCATTTTTTGCCGTGATGATCCTCTCCGGTCAGCTCACCGCATTTTTGGACATTCCCAGCTATATTGAGGGCTACGGCTACTACACTGGGGTAGACGTTCCGCTGACCTCCAAGCTCATGCAGTATGTGAACTTTGTCCGCTCCACGCTCCTTGCCCCGGCTTCCCATGTGGATTTTGAGTCCTACCGCCATGTCTCCTGGCAGATGATGCCGGTGATTCGCTTCCGGCGACTGGGGCTTGCGATGCTGCTGTGTGCCATTGGCGGCATTGCGGTCAAGCCCAAGGCGTGGTTCACCCGCATCTGCGCCGTCTGGATGGCGTTTTCCCTGCTGCTTTTGGGCATTGTGGGCTGGGGCAGCATCGATAACGGGCTGATGCTCTATACCCTGTATTTTGGCTGGGCATTTGTTGCCATGGCGTTTCAGCTGGGAGATTGGCTGCTCCATCGGTGGAAAATCCCGGAGATCGTCTTCTTCCTGCTGCTGATTCTGGCGGTGGGCATCACCAATGTCACCGCCCTGAAAGCCGCACTGGTGTTTTCCACCCAGTTCTTCCCGGCGCTTCGCTAAGGCAATACCGCACAAATCGTCAAGAGAGTCTGGCGAGAGATTTTTTGTCAGAAAAAGGTGTAAAACCGCAGGAATACTTTGTGTATTTCAAGGTTTTTGGGCGTATTTCTGGCGGAAAAGATCCGTCAGAATACGCAGACGTATTTGTGCGGTATTGCCTTATATTGTAGCAGATGTTCTTGAACGTTTTATGAACAGGGGTGCGGTGTACCGCAGCCGGCGTTTGCAGTCATCTCCCCCTCTTTTTCGTTCTTGAGATGCCGAAAGCATCTCAAGAACGAAAAAAGCGCACCGCATAAAGCGGTGCGCTTTGAATCTGAGCAGTGTCTAATCTGCTGCCGTATCAGCCCTTCAGAGAGCCGACCATCATGCCCTTGGTGAAGTACTTCAGGATGAAGGGATAGAAGCAGAAGATGGGGAGAATTGCAACCACGATGGTGCAATACTCAACCAGATCGGAGTACTTGGCAAGCTCCGGATCGTAGGTCAGAGAAGAAGAGTCAGACTCAGTCAGGATTTCTTTCAGAACAACCTGGAGGGGATAGAGAGCGCGGGTCTGCAGATAGATCATAGCCTCGAAGTAGGAGTTCCACTTCATGAGGATGTACTGCAGTGCCAGCACTGCGACGGTAGCCTTAACCAGAGGAATAACGATCTTGAACAGGATGGTGAAGTTGCCAGCGCCGTCCAGACGAGCGGATTCCTCCAGGGAGTCGGGCATACCCTGAATTGCGGTACGAATGATAACCAGGCTCATGACGTTAACAGCCATGGGGATGATCATAACCCAACGGGTGTCGAGCATATGCAGACCCTTGATGACCATGTAGGTGGGGATCATGCCGCCGTTGAAGAACATGGTGATGGTAATCATGATCATGACGTACTTCTTCAGGATCAGACCCTTACGGGAAAGAACGAAGCCGCCCATGGTGCACAGGATGGTGGAGAAAGCGCCGCCAACTGCGCAGTAGAAAATGGTGTTTGCATAGCCCATCAGCAGGGAGTTGTTACCGAAAACCATCTTGTATCCATACCAGGTGATGGGATGATCCGCATCAAACAGGGGGTACAGAATGATCCCGGAATGCTGTGCCATCAGAGTGGGGTCCGAAACGGAAGCCCAGATACAATGGAGCACAGGCAGCAGACAGATGATGCCGAACAGACCAAGGATGATGTAGTTGAATACCTCAAACACACGTCTGCTGGGAGTTTTAATAACGAAATTCAAATTCATAATTCAACTTCCTCCCATCAGAACAGGCTGGTCTCGGAGTACTTTCTGGACACGCCATTGGCGATGAACAGAAGCACAACGTTGACAGCGGAGTTGAAAAGACCAACAGCAGTAGAGTAGCCGTAGTCTGCCTCCAGAAGACCCTTTCTGTAAACAAAAGTGCCGATAACATCGGAGGTTTCGTAAATCAGGGGGTTGTACAGAAGCAGGATCTTCTCCTGGTTTGCATTCATCAGAGAACCGATTCTCATAATGAGCATGATGACGACTGTGGGCATAATACCAGGAATGGTTACATTCAGGGTCTGCTTCCAGCGGTTTGCACCGTCGATAACTGCCGCCTCGTAAAGCTCCTGATCAATGCCGGTGAGAGCTGCCAGGAACAAAATGGAGCCAAAGCCAACCTGCTGCCACAGATCACTAAGCACCATAATCGTTCGGAAGTATTCCGGCACCGACAACAGGTTCTTCGCTTCTTTCAGGAAGCCGATGTTCACCAGCATGCCGGTGATAACGCCATCGGAAGCAACGAAGTCGATGATGATACCGGAGATAACGACGGTAGAGATAAAGTTGGGCATATAGCTGACAACCTGAATAACCTTCTTGTAGTATTCGTTATCCAGCTCGTTGAGCAGCAGTGCGAAGATAATCGGTGCAGGGAATCCGAAAATCACGCTGTAGAGGCTAAGGATCAGAGTGTTCTTCAAAACCCGGACGAAGAATACAGAGCTGAAGAAGGTGGTGAAGTGTTTCAGACCAACCCATTCACTCATGTAAACACCGTTCTTGGGAGTGAATCGCTCAAAGCCCAGAACGATGCCCGCCATGGGCAGGTAGTTGAAGATGATAAGATACACGACTATCGGGAGGACCAAGAGATACAGGCCCTTGTTCATACGCCAGTCGCGCTTCAACTCAATCAATCGCATGCCAATTCTCCTTTACTTGATTGGTTTGCATTTCTGCATTTTTCACGTTCCCCATTTGCCGCCTTGCCTGGAAGCGGCAGCGCACGAAGTCAAAAATCCGCGTTTTGTTCGCCATTGGCACCGTGCTGTGGAGTGGAGCCGAAAGCCCCGTTACAATTTGTGCAACTGCGAACAGAATCCGCCAGGACCCGATGCTCAACCTGCACACAAGCATCCCCGTCCGGCACGATCTATCCTACGCGGCATTCTCTCCTTTCTGCGTGAAAGCGCGCCAGTGTCCGCTGAGAAAGACCGATTTGTATTGGATGGCACGGTCTTTTGCCTTACTCTTTGGGCACTTTTTTGAAGGCTTTCGCCTATCAGAATTGATTATAGCATAATTTGTGCAATTAGCAAGTAATTTTTCATAAAAACGTCAACTTTTTTGTCCATTTCCCCGTATCCCATGGCAATATTCACAAACGTCAGGGGATTTCCCGGCAATTTCCCGATCTGTTTTTGTGCAATGTGTCTTGAAACGTTAAATTTTTAACCAGTCAATTAACGATCGTTTTGGATTATTTTCCGCTAAAATATGAACTTTTTCTCAATTTTTCGTGAATCTGACTAACTCACGGTTCTGTTATTATTTTATGAAAAGCGGGCGCAGCCTAGAACCGAATGTTCCAAGCTGCGCCCGAAAAAAATCTTTATGGCAATACCGCACAA
>CAJKNS010000108.1 GCA_905201305.1 uncultured Eubacteriales bacterium | reverse complement strand
CCCTGCCATAAAGGCGGAGTAGCTGAGCGCCAGGCACAGAACCGCCTTGGCTTCCAGACTCATGCTGGAGCCGCCCGGCAGCAGAGGAAACACACCGTAGACGAACAGAAACAGCTGGGCAATCAGCGGGGTACCCCGGAACAGACTCAGCCAGAATTTCAAAACAACCTGTACCACCCGGTTTTTCATCATGGCAAGCAGTGCCAGAATGATTGCCAGCACAAAGGCAAGGGCAAAGGAACACAGGGTGATCACGGCGGTCATTTTGAGACAGCCTAAGATGGGCGCAAAAGCCTCGAAAAAATATTCAGGTGCAAAACGATACACGGGGACACCTCCGTTGATTTCTCATACGTAAAACGCATATTTCAGAAAAACCGGAGGGAGTGCCTCCGGTTTTTCAGGGGTTCATGAGTTAGGGTGCTTAGCCCTCGTTGCTCTGCCAAGCGTTGTCGCCGGTGGTGGTCACATAGTTGACCTCGCCGTCGGGCACGTTCGTAATATCCATCTCAAACCACTTGTTGGACAGCTCGGACAGGGTGCCATCCTGATGCATCTGATCCAGCAGATCGTTGATGGCGAGAATGGTGTCCTTGTTCTCCTCTACGCGGTTGAAGGCATAGACGATGGGCATGTTCTTCCACTGAATGTCCTGAATGGTCAGGGTGTCGGAGTAGCCCAGGTCGCGGACCTTGTAAGCGCAGGTGGAGGTGCACATAAGAGCACCGTCGGTCTCCTTGTTTACCACGTTCTGAATCAGAACTGCGGAGGAGTCGGGATAGACAGCGTTGATGACTACGCCCTTTTCTGCCTCCTGGGCGATGATATCCTCCAGAATCAGAGCAGGGTTGGAGCCGGCAGGGGTGCAGATGGTCTTGCCGTCCCAGAAGTCCAGATTGCCAGCCTCAGGCACGCCGTCCTCTGTGCGGGAAACGATGCAGTAGGACTCCCAAGCGTAGGTGTTGGTGAACCAGTACGCGCCCAGACGGTCCTCGTTGACGGTGGTAACGCAGGCAATGGTGTCGGCCTCGCCGCTCTGGAGCATGCCCCAGATGCCGGTGGGATCGGCAACGATCCATTCCAGGTTGATGCCATAGTAGTCGCAGATGTACTCCATCACGTCAATGTCCATACCTTCTACGCCGCCGTTGCCGTCGTCCTGGCTCCAGCCAGCCTGCTGACCGCTGGTGGCGACCTTCAGGGTCTTACCCTTCAGGGATGCCCACTTTTCCTTCAGATCCGCAGTTGCTGCGGGTGCATCGGCAGTGGAATCGGGAGCCTCTGCAACGGATGCCTGCTCAGGAGCAGGAGCGGCAGCAGTGCTTGCTTCGACCTTGGGCGCCTCGGTGGCGGCTGCGGAAGAAGCGGATGCCTGGCTGGCGCTATCGCCGCCGCAGGCGGTCAGGGAAGTGAGCATCATGACAGACAGGGCAGCGGCTGCAAGACGCTTCCAGAATGTAGTCTTCATAGTAGTTCCTCTTTTCTTTCGTTTCAATATGGCGAACCGACTGGACTCACAGCCCGTTCGCTAGCTAACTGTTATTCTATGTCCAAACATTGCAATTGTCAAGCACTTCGTTAAAGTTAAAAAGAAAAAAATGAAATGGAGAAAAATCTGCAAAAATGCGCAAAAAAAACGGGCACCTCAAAACGAGGTGCCCGCAGCTTGGAACGGATTAGAATTCGCCCTTGCCGATGTAATCGTTTACATTGTCCTTGGTGATATAGGTGAGATCGGTGTAATGATAGTACTCGGTGGTGCCGTTGGTGAAGACCTCAGCCATGGCAACGGTGAGCTCCTTGGCAATGGCATCGGCGCGGTTCATAACGGTGAGCTCCAGCTTACCGTCGGCAACAGCCTGGATGGCGTCGTTCTGACCGGTGAGGGAATAAACCTTGATCTTGCCGGTGAGACCAGCCTCTTCGATGGCGGCAACTGCGCCCATGGTCAGGTCGTCATCATAGCCCATGACGATGTTGATGGAGTCGCCCTCAGCCTGGATGTGGTTCTCCATAAAGGTCTTGGCATCGGAACGGCTGGAGTAAGCATAGTCAGGCTCCATGAGCTCATAGTTGGTGTCCTTCATGGCGCGGGCAAAGCCTGCTTCTCTCTGGATATAGTCGTCCAGGAAGGGAACGCCGGAGATCTGAACCACCTTGCAGCCTGCGTCTGCGCCGTTCTGCTCGATAACGTACTGACCGATTTCGTAGCACATCTGCTCCTGATCGGGGCCTACGCATGCCTTTACATACTGGCGACCGGACTCGGCAACGTCCAGAGCAGCCATAAAGACGGGGATACCGGCTTCGTCAGCGGTCTTGGCAATATCAGCATTGGCTGCGGGATCGCCGCCGAATATAATCAGCGCATCAACGCTGGCGTCGATCATCTGCTGGCAATACTCGGCAACCTTTGCGGTGTCGGTCTGCGCATCGAGATTCCGATAGGTGGCGCCTGCATCCTGCACCAGTTGACCCAGTGCGCTGTCAATGCAGCCGGACCAGGGGGAGGCGGAGTTGATGGTAACATAGCCGATGGTCTTTCCGCTCAGCGCGGCGTTGACATCCACATCACCCGCCGCATCGACGAGGTGATACGGGGCATGATGGCGGAAAAGGCCGCGCAGGCGTAAGGCACACATCCCATAGAGCGCAGAAAGTATCCCACGGCTGTGCCGTGGGATACTTTTTGTATGCTCGTTATGCCGCGGTTTTCCGCAGGAACCGCCGGAGGAACCACAGGCAGCCATAGAAGCTACCATGGTCAGCGCCAGCAGCGCTGCTGCGAGTTTCTTGAACAATTTCATAGCATTTCATCCTTTCAAAGGGGGAGGCGGTGCCTCCTGAGTTTATGATGATCCCTCTTCCTGAGGGAAAACCAACAGATTATTCGTCGGCGGACTTGGTGCTGGTGAAGCGATCGATAATCAGCACTGCCACCAGGAGGATACCGGTAATGAGGTTAATCATATCGGTGCTCAGGAACATGACGCTCATCATGGTGGAGATGGCGCGCATAATGAGAACGCCCAGCAGCATATGAACCACGGTGCCTTTGCCGCCTGCCATCTTAATGCCGCCGATGACGCAGCAGGAGATGGGGAAGGTGGACAGGGAATTGCCCTGGGTGTAGATGGTGTAGCCGTCGAAGGACACCATCAGGAACCCGGATACCGCAGCCAGAACGCCGCAGAGAATATAAGTGATCAGCACTGTTTTGGAGACGCTGATACCGGAATAGGAGGCAGCCTCGGGGTTATCGCCTACCACATGGAGGCGGTTGCCAAACTTGGTTTTATACATCCAAAGCCCCAGCAGAATGACAATCACCACAAAGATGATTACCGAGGGGGTCAGCCAGCGAAGCCCAAAGAGCTTTGTTTTTGCAATGACCTTCACTGCGTCGGCATCGGTGGGTGCAAAGGAGCTCTGAGCAAAGTTGAATACCAGACCTTTAAACAGGTAGTTGGTGGCAATGGTAGCGATCAGCGGGGAAACGCCGATTTTTGCCACCACAAAGCCGTTGAGCAGACCTGTGAGCGCACCGGTAATCAGGGCAACCACAATGGAGATGATGAGAGACAGTGTGCTGTTGCCGCCGGTGGCAGCGTAGACCGCATTAAAGCTCAGCACGGTGGTGACGCCTGCCAGACCTGCCTGAAAGCCTACGGACAGATCAATGTTGCCGGTAATCATGACTAAGCCAAGCCCCAGGCAAATCACGCCGTAAATGCTGGAATAGACAATGACATTATAAAAGCCGTTTTTGTAGCCATCGACAAACAGAAAACAAACTGCCAGCAGCACCGCAAGGATCAATACGGAGTTGTTGTCCTTAATCATGCGGATCGCTTGATTGCGCTTTACTTCTTTTTCCACAGCTTGATCCCCCTTTCCTTCAGCACGTCAATGGACAGTGCCGTAATCATGATGACGCCCATAATGACCCACTGGACATAAGTGGAGAGGTTCAGCTGGGTGAAGCCTGCGGACAGAACGCCGTAGAACAGAACGCCAATGATGCTGCCCCAAACGGAGCCCTTGCCGCCGGTGACGGATACGCCGCCCAGCACCACAGCCAGGATGATTTCCATTTCCTTGCCGTTGGAGGCCTGGGGATTGGAACTCTTGACGTTTGCCATCATCAGCACGGCGGCAAGACCCACACAAAGACCGGTGATGACATAGCTGATGGTGGTGTTGCGCTTGGCGCGGATGCCGGAGAAACGAGCTGCAACCGGATTGGAGCCAATGGTATAGAGCTGCTGACCGTAAACCGTGCGGCTGAGCAGCAGACCCAGTACCACAGCAACGATCACAAACCAGACAATGAGAATGTGTACCGGTCCAAAGGAGGTAATACCCACAGCCTGGAACAGAGGATCGCAGTTATCCGGGATAACCAGAACAGTGCCGGAGGAAATCCGCAGTGCCAGCGCCGTAAAGATGGAGCTGGTGCCCAGGGTGGTGATGAAGGAGTTCAGCTTTACATAGCTCACCAGAACGCCGTTGACCAGACCGCAGATGGCGCCGGCAGCAATGGTGCCGAAGATGCCCAGCAGACCGTTGTCGGTGCCCATCATGATTTTGGCGCAGACGCAGCACAGGAAGGTGAGCATGCTGCCGACGCTCAGGTCGATGTTGCCGGTAATCATCACCAGCGTCAGACCAAAGGCGATGATGCCGGTGTATGCCTGCTGACGGAGAATACTAAAGAGGTTGGTGGGGGTGATAAAGGACATTCCGGCGCTGCCCTTGGTGATGGTCAGGATGATTTCAAAGAGAATGATGATAATCACCATGGCAATCAGCATTGCCGCGCCGTTGAGACTCATAAACCGGCTCCACAGAGAGCGGCTGTCCTTGGATTTTGTCTTGCTCACTGTGCATCACCGTCCTTTCCGGATTCTGCCCAATCGGGCTTGCTGCCCAAAGCGCAGGAGAGCACCTGCTCCCGGGTGAGCTGATCGTTGATGGTCAGCTGTGCGGTTTTTTTGCCCTCGGAAATGGTGACAACACTGTCGCAGACACCCATAATCTCCTCGATTTCCGAGGAAACTACGATAATTGCCATGCCCTGCTTGGCAAGGTCAGACAGAAGACCATAGATTTCCGACTTGGAGCCAACATCGATGCCACGGGTAGGCTCGTCTACAATCAGCACCTTGGGATGCATCATCAGCCATTTTGCAACGACGACCTTCTGCTGGTTGCCGCCGGAGAGGTTGCCCACCAGCTGATGGACCGAAGGCGCCTTGATGGAGATGGACTCCATATACTCGTCGGCTGCTGCCCGCTGCTTGGCACGGTTGATGACGCCCAGCTTGGAAAGCAGGGGCAGTCGAACCAGCGTCATATTCAGCAGAATCGAGAGCTTCAGTGCAAGACCTTCCTTTTTCCGGTCTTCGGTGCAGAAGCCGATACCGGCATGGATGGCTGCGGCAGGATCGCCGCCGCGGAGCTCCTTCCCATCGAGAATCACTTCGCCGCTCTGGTATTTGTCCACGCCGAAGATGGCACGCATGATCTCACTGCGTCCGGCGCCCACCAGTCCGAAGAAGCCGACCACCTCGCCCTTGCGGACCGAGAAGGAGATGTCCTGGAATACACCCTTGCGGGTCAGATTTTTTACCTCCAGCATGGTTTCGCCGATTTCCGCAGCTTCCTTCTGATAGAGATGCTGGAGCGGACGACCGATCATGCTGGCAATCAGCTGATCCTGCGTAAATTCCGATTTGTCCCGGCTGACAATGTTTTTGCCGTCGCGAATGACTGTGATTCGGTCAGACAGATACATAACCTCGTCGAGCTTGTGGGAGATGTACACCACGGCGATGTTCTTGGCGGTGAGCTTTTTGATGACGCCAAACAGCGTTTCGGTTTCGGATTCGGACAGGGAAGAGGTGGGCTCATCCATAATGATGACCCGGGCATTGCGGGTGAGTGCTCTGCCGATTTCCAGCATCTGCTGCTGACCCACGGAGAGATCACCGGCGATGGTTTTGGGGGAAACGTTCAGGTCCAGCTCCGACAGAATCTCAGCGGTGCGGCGGTAAAGGGTTTTGTGATCCACCAGTCCGCCTTTCATGGGCAGGTTGCCGATGAACAGGTTTTTTGCAACGTCCAGCTGCGGGGCAATGGACAGCTCCTGATACACGCAGGAGACGCCCAATGCGATGCCCTCCTGGGTGCTTTTCAGATGAACCTCCTGACCGTCGATGAGATATTTTCCGCCATCGGGGGCATGGACACCGGTAAGAACCTTAATCAGGGTGGACTTTCCTGCGCCGTTTTCGCCGCACAGAGAATGAACCTCGCCCTCCCGGATGTCAAAAGACACGCCGTCCAGCGCACGGACACCGGGGAATACCTTTACAATGTCCTGGCACTGGATGATGGTTTTCACTTCAGGCAATTTGGATACCTCCAATCTGGAATTCCGGCATATTTGCCAAAAGACCTTTCAAATCTACGGACATTATAGTACAAGTTGGTCTAAATTTCAACTGCTGTTTTTGAAGTCTTAATATAATTGAAATAAAATTGCCTGTTTGGTTGATAAATGGACAAAAGCAGCACATTGAGTCCCCAAAAAGTTCTTATTTCGCATCCGTAATAAAAAAGAACCGGGACTGCGAATTGTTACGCAGTCCCGGTTACCTGCTTCCGGCAGACGATTTCTGCCGGAAAACAGGGAAGAAAAAGGAGAATTACATCTCCGTGATGATTTGATCCGTTCCCCACATGGTATGCTTGCTCTCGCTCCATGGGGTATCGAAGGGGGTGTCAAAGAAGGTGCGGACCTTCAAGCCTGCAATGCGCCAGCCTGCGTCGGTATGGACAAAGTCCAGCGCATACTCCTGCCAAATGTAGTTGGCGGATGCCTCCAGATTGGCGGTGCTGTGCTTATCCGGCACGGTATCAGGAGCCTTGGGGTCATACAGATCCGTGGCAATGCCGGGGGAGAACCAGGTGCCGTGGGCGGTTTTTGCGTCGGGCGCTACCGTCAGGGCATCGCAGTTCATGTTGTGAATGACCAGGGTGCCGCGCATGGCAATGTCCATGCCGGGATCGTTCCGGTCACCCTTCTTTTGCAGATATTCCTTCACTGCCGAAAAGCCCTTGAGAGAAACTCCGGGCAGCTCCAGGGTGGCATTGTCGCTGGTATCCCAAAGATCAATTAGATCGTTGGTGCGGAAAGCGGAGTCGTAATAGGACAGCTTTCCAACCAGATTCCGGCATGCCTGTGCGGCTTCCAGCCGGTCACAGGTCAGGTTCAGTTCTTCCAGTGTCATATCGAATCTCCTTTCAGCAGCAGGGACCAATGTCGTCAAAATGGGTGTAGGGCAGCGGGGGCTGAGGCTGGTCGGCAGGATAGATGACGTCCTTGCCCCAGATGTAAACCATGCCGCTTCCGTCCGCCTTGCCGTCGGGGTTGGTATGGGATTTGGGCATCTTCTGGGGATAGCGGGTCCAGTCCACATAGCGGGAGCACTTGAACAGCGGGAACAGCTGCATTTTCCAGATACGCCATACGCCGTCGTCATCCAGAATGAAGTCTACGCTGTATTTGCTGTAGGCGGTGATGCAGCGGGTTGCTTTTTTGCCTTCAAAGCGACCAATCGGCTCAGGATCCTTCGCGGGACCGCCAGGACCACCGGGACCGCCAGGACCACCGGGACCGCCGGGACCACCAG
>CAJKNS010000107.1 GCA_905201305.1 uncultured Eubacteriales bacterium | reverse complement strand
TTCTGCCCATCCCCGGAGCAGAGATGGCAGTTCCGGCGCCCTATGTTTATGGCAATGAGAAGGACCTGGACAAGTCCGTGGTGGTGATCGGCGGCGGTCAGGTGGGCTGTGAGACGGCACTGCATCTGGTGGAGCAGGGACATGACGTGACCGTGCTGGAAATGCAGGAGAAGATTCTGGTGGATGCCTCCGCCTCCTACCGGAACCGTCTGACCCGGAATATGGGCTACCACGAAAATCTGAAAACCGTCACCGGCGGACGCTGTACCGGCATTACTCCGGCTGGCGTTACCTATCAGGATGCTGAGGGGAAGGAACAGGTGCTGCCCTGCGGCAGTGTGGTGATGGCGGCTGGTATGCGTCCCCGTCAAGCGGATGCGCTGGCGCTGTATGATCCCGCTTATCGGGTATATACCGTAGGCGACTGCGACAAGGCTGCCAACGTACAGAAGGCGGTTCGGGCTGCATTTGCTGCTGCAATTTCCATCTAACCAATCCATAGACAAACCCCGCTGCGGAGCTTTTCCGCAGCGGGGTTTTATGGAATGTGAAATTACGGATGCTTTGCCACGTAGTCGCCGACGATGCGGCCCAAAGTATAGGCAATGCCGATGGAAACGCCAGCCACGGGCGTGGTGTACATGATCGGGAACCGCTCGCCGGAGCAGTTGCCGGTGGCGTACAGACCGGGAATCGGCTCGTCGTCCTTGCCAATCACCTGCTGATGCTCATCTACTACCAGACCGCAGACTGTGACCATCAGGAAGCCAACCGCCCTTACATTCTCGCAGAAGGCATAGAAGGGACCCTTTTCAATGGGATGAAGCTGCCGGGGGTCCTTGGCAAAGTCCTCGTCGCGACCCTTGTGGGCAAGCTCGTTGTACCGGGCAACGGAGGCGATGAAATTCTCCTTGTCGGTACCGGTAAGCCCCAGCTTTTCTGCCAGCTCCGGAATGGTATCGGCGCAGGCAAGCAGATTATTCTGCCCCTTCGTGGCTGACGGAGGACCCTGAGGTCGGTAGCTGTCGTCCACGCCCATGCGCTGTGCCTTCTGAAGCTGCATTTCAATGCGGTCCAGCGCCTGTACGTCGGACATATCCACAGCAGTGTGGTCCAACGTCTGATACTCCAGCTCCTCCCGCCAATTGGAATCCCAAACCGTATAAATTGCGCCCTTGGGCTGCCGTGCGCCCTGAAGACCGGCGCCCCAATAGCCCATAATGCCCTCGTTGGTGTAGCGCTTGCCGTGCTTATTCAGCCGCAGGAAGGCGCTTCCGTCCATGGGACCGCCGCTGCCGCCAACACAGCACCACATGCCGCCGCGGGGACCGGGCTCCATCTTGCCGCCTGCCCACAGACCCATCTGGATGCCCTTGCCCTTCCGTCCTGCGGGGATATAGGGGAACTTTTCGCCGTTTTCGGTGAGCGCTGCATATTCGCCCAGCAGATCCATGACCATCTGGCGGTTGCCGGAAAAGTCACCGGCAGCAAGAATGATGCCGTTTTTACCTATAAAGCGGAAGTATTCTTTCTTATAGTTGTGACCGATCAGGGCAATCACACGACCGGTTTCGTCCTTTTCCAGATAGTCGCCGGTGATGCCATAGACGAACTCCGCGCCCATATCTTTGGTAAGCTGATGGGTAAATACCACGGCTTCGGTGAGACTCAGGGGATTCTCATGAGGACCTTCCGGAGGAGGACCTTCCTGACCGTCACCCTCGCCTTCTCCGGGCGGGGGCCCCATTTTGCTCATGTCGAATTTGGTGTTCTTGAAAATGGCGGTGCCCACATAGTTGTGGTAGCCGTTGAGCTCACCCTCAAAATGTTTGGGCCAGGGGTTCTCAAAGGTCATAACGTCCTTGAGCTCTTCGGGCAGGGGGTCCACAAACCAGTCAAAGGTGGAGCCGGTTTCGTAGGCAAACTGCCGAACCAATGCGGGATTGGCGCGGTTTAAACTCCGGCGCTGCCAGTCGGCGATGATCTCCACCGGATCGGCTTCCGGTGCGCCGCGTTTTTTCATAAACTCGGAGTTGATGGAGCCATACTGTGCGCCGAATACCTGAAATTTCTTCTCCTGCTGCTGCTCCACCACCAGTACCTTGGCACCGGCTTCGGCAGCGGCACGGGCGGCAGCAGTTCCGGCATGACCTGCACCCAGCACCACCACATCAGCGGAATAGGTTTTTACAATCTGCGCTTCGGGTACGGGGTCCATGGGGATTGCCCACTGGGGAATCTCTTTCATATCTCACGCATCCTTTCATCATATCTTTTTCCTGATGAACTTATCATAGTCCCAGGCAACCTTGGATGCAACTGACAATAAGTGAGTTTCGATATCAAAATAAGAAAAACCGCCGGACAGCTGCCCGACGGTTTTGTGCTTGGATTTCGTTATGCCTTTGCCAGAGAAATATGGGGTTGAAGCCGACGGACCAATACGGCTGCCAGCGCAATCTTAATGGCGTCGGGAATCAGATAGGGGATCACGCAGGCGCTGAGCACCGCGCCGGTGGTAATGGCGCCCTTGGTCCGGATGTAGAGAACCTGGAACCAGGCGGAGCCAAAGGCATAGCACAGCACCAGTCCCAGCACCATAGAGAGAATCAGCATCGGAAAGCTGCGACCAAAGAACTTTGTGATTAGTCCCACAGCCAGCGCCGAGAACACAAAACCCAGCAAATAGCCGCCGGTAACGCCCATCAGACTGCCAAGACCGCCCTTGAAGCCTGCAAACACCGGAAGCCCCACCGCGCCCAGAAGCAAATAGACGATGACGCTGAGGGTGCCGCATTTCAGCCCCAGCAGTGCGGTGACAAAGAATACCGCAAAGGTCTGGAGGGTAAAGGGAACCTGCGCCGGAATGGAGATCCAGGCGCAAATGGTCATGAGAGCAGCCCCCAGTGCGGTGGCGCATAGCTCCCGAACGGTTAAAAACGATTTCTGATTGGACATAAAATCCCTTCCTTTCACGGAGGAAAGCATAACATAAGCAATGCATAAATGTCAACCTTGATGAAACGGTACGAGGTTTACAATTAAGCGGGATGATTAAAATATTAGCATACGAATATTTAGAAAAAAATAATTTTCGAAAAAACCGCAGAATTTCCTTGACTTTTCCAGCAGGGGAGGGTATCATTTCATAGACAAATCGTTTGCATGCAAACAGTAAGCGTGCAAACGAAATAGACAGGAGGGGTGATGATTGGGCGTACGCTTTACGGATGGCAGCCCGGAGCAGCTGTTCCATGTGCTGGAGCGGAAGCACCATACGGCGGTGGATAACCTGCTGAGCAAAAACGGTATTTCCAATATCGGTCAGCCGGCAATCCTCAGTATCCTGTCGCAGCAGAAAGACGGCATCATCGAGTCCCAAAAGGAGCTGGCGCGGCGGCTTCGTGTCTCGCCGGCTACCATGACGGTGTCGCTGAAGTCCATGGAGCGGGACGGCTATGTAAAAAAGCTGTCCAATGCCGAGGACCTCAGATGTAAGCCCATTTCCATTACGGAAAAGGGCATGCGGGCGGCAAAACTGATTGACGAAGTGTTTGAAACGTTGGACCATGGCATGTACCGGGGGTTCGCTCCCGCCGAGCTGGAGCGAATTTCGCAGCTCTACCGGCGGATGATTGACAATCTGGACGCCATCGGCTCCGAAAAAACCGAAGAATAGGAGGAAACCATCTATGATGAAACAGCTGATGGGGTACATTCAACAGTACCGAAAGTATTTCATCCTGGCGCCGCTGCTGGTTGTGGGCGAGTCATTGGCTGAGCTGGTGCTGCCCCGTCTCATGAGCCTGATTGTAGACGAGGGCGTTGCAAAGAATGATGTGCCCTATATGTTTATGATCGGCGGCATTATGGTGCTTGTGGCTGCGCTGGGCATTGTGGACGGCATCTTTGCGGCAAAATTCTCTGCGAAGGCGTCCCAGGGCTTTGGCTATAACCTGCGGCAGGCAATTTTTAAGAAGGTACAGACCTTTTCCTTTGCGGACGTGGATAAATTCTCCACGGCATCCCTGGTCACCCGCTGTACCACGGATGTCAAGCAGCTCCAGCAAACGGCAATGGAGCTGACCCGCGTGCTGATCCGGGCGCCTTCGCTGCTGATTATCTCGCTGGTAGTCTGTATTCGCATGAACTGGAAGCTCAGCATTACGTTCCTGATTGCGATTCCTACCCTGCTGGCGGTGGTGCTCATTGTTATGAAGTTCACCACCTACCTCTTTGAGGTCATGCAGACAAAGATTGATAACCTGAACGCATCGGTACAGGAAAACCTGATTGCCATTCGCGTGGTCAAGAGCTTTGTGCGCATGAGCCATGAGAAACTCAAGTTCAAAAAGGCGAACGACGATCTGATGAAGACATCGATTTCCGCCACCATCCGCCTGAGCGTCATGGAGCCTGCCACCAGAATGGTGCTCTATGGAACAACGCTGGCGATTTATTGGTTCGGCGGCAAGCTGGTTGGTACCGGTGAGCTGCAATCCGGTGAGCTGTTGGCTTTCGTGACCTACATCAACAACATTCTGATGAGCGTCATGATGTTCTCCATGGTGCTCATGGGTATGACCCGTGCCCGCGCCTGCGGCAACCGTGTGGTGGAGGTGCTTAACCATGAGCCGGACATTCGGGATGGCAGCGAGGGCGAGAACAGCACCGTAGAGGATACGCCCATTCGCGGCGAGATCCGCTTTGACCATGTGTTCTTCCGCTATCCCCAGTCGGATCGGCGGGAGATGGTGCTGGACGATGTGAGCTTTACGATTTCTGCAGGCTCCTTTGTGGCAATTGTGGGCTCCACCGGTGTAGGCAAAACCTCCATGGTCAGCCTGATTCCCAGATTCTATGATGTTACCAGCGGCAATATCTATGTAGACGGCGTGAACGTGAAGGATTACAATCTCCGGCATCTGCGCAGCCATATCGGAATGGTGCTCCAGAGCAACGTGCTCTTTACCGGCACCATTCGTTCCAACCTCCAGTGGGGCGCACCGAATGCGGATGATGAAACGCTGCTGGATGCAACGAAGGATTCTCAGGCTTACGAGTTCATCTCCCGGTTCCCGGAGGGACTGGATACGGAGATTGAGCAGGGCGGCGTCAACGTTTCCGGCGGTCAGAAGCAGCGGCTATGTATTGCACGTGCCATGCTGAAAAATCCGTCGATCCTGATTCTGGACGACTCGACCTCTGCGGTGGACTCCGGCACGGAGGCAAAGATTCGGGAAACCTTCTATAGTAAGTATAAGGACACCACCGTGCTGCTGGTGGCACAGCGCATCTCCTCGGTACAGTATGCCGATCAGATCATTGTGCTGGACGAGGGCAGGCTCAGCGACATGGGCACTCACGACGAGCTGATGGCACGGAGCAAGGTTTATCAGGCAATTTATGCATCTCAGCAGGAAGGGGGCGGTCTGGATGGCTAAGAAGAAGGATACAGCTCCCAAGGTGGACACTAAGGGCAAGAAGAAAGCCCAGGAGGACGAGGAAGACGAGGACGAAAACTATACCGGCTCCATGCGCGGACAGCGCGGTCCCGGCGGCGCCAAGGACTTCCGGAAGCCCAAGGATACCAAGGGAACACTGCTGCGGCTGCTGAACTATGTGGTTGCCAATAAGGCACTGCTGATTGCGGTACTGGCGATGATGCTGGTTTCTACGCTGGCAAACCTGGGGGCAGGCTATTTCCTCAAGCCCCTGATCGATAAATATATCGTACCCTATATCGGCGAAAGCTGGAACTCCCACTGTTGGATGGCACTGGCTGGTGAGCTGATGAAGCTGCTGGGCGTCTATATTCTGGGTGCGGCTGCCTCCTATGGTCAAGGACTGCTGATGAGCTTCCTGTCCCAGAGAGCCATCAATAAGCTCCGGAAGGACCTGTTTGATAGGCTCCAGGAAATGCCCATCTCCTATTACGATGCCCACGGCAACGGCGAGCTGATGAGCCGCTTTACCAACGACGCTGACAACGTGCAGATGGCAATGGAGCAGACCGTTACCATGCTGATTTCCTCGGTGCTCACCTTTGTGGGAACCGTTGCCATGATGATTTATCTGAACTATATCCTGTTCATTATCACCGTGGTGGTGCTGGTTGTGGATTATATCATCGTCCAGAAGATCAGCAAGAAGTCCAAGAAGCTCTATCGGAAGCAGCAGAAAAATCTGGGCCTGGTCAATGCCTATGTGGAGGAAATGGTCGAGGGCATCAAGGTCGTCAAGGCATTCAACTACGAGGAAGAGATCAAGGAAGAGTTCACCAAAAAGAACGTTGCCTATCGGGATGCGGCTATGGATGCAACCTATGTGGGCATGATTATCATGCCGGTGCTGAACCAGGTTATGGGCATCTGCTATGCGGTTACCGCAGTGGTCGGCGGTCTGTTCGTGATCAACGGTACGGCACTGGGCGGTGTGGCGTTTACCATCGGCTCCCTGGGCGTTTACCTCAACTACACCAAGCAGGTGGCAATGCCCATCAACCAGGTGTCCCAGCAGATTGTAACGCTGCTGAGCGCAGTGGCGGGTGCAGAGCGTATCTTTGCCGTGATGGATGCCGAGCCTGAGGTGGACGACGGCACGATTACCATGGTGCCTGTGGATGAAAAGGGAAACGAGATCTCCGATTGGCTCACCTGCTCCGGCGAGGCATGGAAAACAGAAAACGGTCTGGTGCCGGTAAAGGGTCACATTCAGGTGCAGGATATCTGCTTCCACTATGTGGAGGGCAAGCCTGTGCTGAAGCATTTGTCCGTTGAGGCACTGCCCGGTCAGAAGATTGCATTTGTCGGCTCCACCGGCGCAGGCAAGACTACCATCACCAACCTGATTAACCGGTTCTACGACGTGCAGGAAGGGCGCATCCTCTATGACGGCATCGACGTCAAGGACATCAAGAAGGACGATCTTCGGCGGAGCCTGGTGGTCATCCTGCAGGATACCCATCTGTTCTCCGGCACCATTATGGAGAACATCCGTTACGGTCGCCTGAACGCCACCGATGAAGAGTGCATCCAGGCAGCAAAGCGCGCCAATGCCTATCACTTCATCATGTCCCTGCCGGAGGGCTTCCAGACCTATATTACCGGCGACGGCGGCAGCCTTTCTCAGGGGCAGCGGCAGCTTTTGAACATTGCGCGTGCTGCGGTGGCAAAGTCTCCGGTGTTGATTATGGATGAGGCAACCTCCTCCATCGATACCCGAACCGAGAAGGAGATCGAAAAGGGTCTGGATGGTCTGATGCACGGAAAAACCGTATTCATCATTGCCCACCGGCTCTCCACCGTTCGGAATGCCGACAAAATTGCGGTCATCGAGGGCGGCGAAATCATTGAGTTCGGCAACCATAAGGAGCTCCTGGCAAAGGGCGGACGGTATTACGAGCTGTATACCGGTCAGCATATGCTGGAGTGATCCCGGGCGTAATTTCATCGAGACTCCAAGGCGGTACTGCTTCGGCGGTACCGCCTTTTGCTGGCTTTTGGAGCATAAGGACTGCTGCGGCGGGTAAAATAGAATAAAATTCGTTTTTACACAGGTTTTACAGACCGGGGATTTCAGACTTTACATTTCCCGAGTATCATGAATAGCGTAACAAGGAAATCCATCAATAAGAAACAAAAAAGGAGTAACGATTATTATGAAAAAGTTAATTTCCATGCTTGCAGTATCCGCAATGCTGGTTGGCTGCCTGGCTGGCTGCGGAAACAGCGCCGCTTCCAGCGCAGCATCTGCTCCCGCAGCAGAGGCAACTCAGGCTGCTGCCGAGGCTCCTGCCCAGGAGACAGAGGCAG
>CAJKNS010000106.1 GCA_905201305.1 uncultured Eubacteriales bacterium | reverse complement strand
AAACCTTGAAATACACAAAGTATGTCTGCGGTTTTACACCTTTTTCTGACGAAAAATCTCCCGTCAGACTCTCTTGCCGATTTGTGCGGTATTGCCCTAAATTTCACTCAATACGCAAGAATCCCCAGACGATTTTGTTCGTCTGGGGATTTGCTTCATTCTGTTCGTTTTGCTTACTCTCTCTTTGCCATGGGCACATAGGTCCGCCGCTGGGTCAGGGACTTGTAGGCAGGACGGATGATCCGGTTGGAGGTCATAACCTCCTCAATCCGGTGGGCACACCAGCCAGCCACACGGGCAATGGCAAACAGCGGCGTGAACACCTCCTGGGGAATATTCAGCATGGTATACACCAGTCCGGAATAAAAGTCCACATTGGCACACATTACCTTATCCGAACCGGTAACCCGTGCAAAAATATCGGGCACCAGGCGTTCAATGGACTCCAGCAAATCCAGCTCCTTGACATAACCGGTCTGCTCTGCCAGCGGACGCGCCGCATGTTTTAAAATCAGCGCACGGGGGTCTGACTTAGTGTAGATGGCGTGACCCATACCGTAAATCAGTCCGCTGCCGTCCCCTGCCTCCTTCCGGAGGATTTTCTCCAGATAGGCAGTGATTTCCTCATCGTCATTCCAGTCATGAACGTTCTTCTTAATCTCCTCAAACATAGCGGAAACCCGCTGGTTTGCACCGCCGTGCTTAGGACCCTTCAAGCTGCCCACAGCAGCGGCAATGGCAGAATAGGTGTCGGTGCCGGAGGAGGACAACACACGGCAGGTAAATGCCGAGTTGTTACCGCCGCCATGCTCGGCATGAAGCACCAGACATAGATCCAGCAGCCGTGCCTCTTCCTCGGTAAACTTGGAATCCGGGCGGATGGAATGCAGGAAATTCTCTGCAATGGAGAAATTCGATATGGGCCAATGGAGAATCAGCGATCCGCCGTCGTAGTAGTGGACCTTTGCCGCATAGGCATGGGCTACAATCAGTGGGAACTGGGCAATGAGCTGAATGGACTGGCGCACCATATTGGTCAGGTCCGTGGCATCGGGATTATCGTCGTAGGAGTAGAGCACCAGCGCGGAACGCGCCAGCTTATTCATAATGTTGCTGCTGGGCGCCTTGAGGATCATATCCTCGGTAAAGCCCGCAGGCAGGCTCATATTATCGGAAAGCAGCTGGCGAAATGCCGCGTACTCCTCCTGATTGGGCAGCTTGCCGAACAGGAGAAGATAGGCAATCTCCTCATAGCCAAAGCGTTTTTCCCGGGTGAAGCCCGAAATGAGCTGGTTGATATCATAGCCCCGGTAGATCAGCCGGCCCTCCATGGGGGTCTTTTCACCGTCGATGATGGCGTAGCCCTGAACGGAGCCAATTTTCGTGCAGCCAACCATAACGCCGGTACCGTCCGCGTTTCGGAGTCCTCGTTTGATATTGCTGTTATCACGAGGACTGATATCAAAGGCTGTACTGTTTTTCAGTTCCTCGCATAGAGTATGAATGAACGCATCAGATGAATTTGGAATGGACAAAAGCTGCACCTCCAGAAATTGAAGCTTAATGTGTTCTTATATGATATCAAACCTGCGTCTGTGCGTCAATCGTATGATTCACTGAAAAACCGCGCTATTTTAGCTCTTTAAGGAAGTAAATTTTCAATTTCGCACAAAAACCGCCGTGGTTTTTGCATATTCAGATTGAATATACACTTTACGAGCCTTGCAATTTGGGAGGTATTCCATGAAAAGCACCATTGTCTCCGGTTTTCTGGCAGCTGCGGCTGCCGTCAGTCTTCCGCTTCTGATTTGCGGTATGGGAAGCCGCACGCCGGATTCCGTTTCGGTTTCCACTCCGGCGCCATCCATCGCGGTCCAGGAATCCCCGCAGCCCACATCCCCCACTTCTTCCCCTCGGACCGTTCAGGAAATCATTGTCCACCACAGTGCCGAGAGCTCTGCGGAACCGCAGGAAGCCCAGGATATTGGAGATTACACCCAAACCGTATCCGTTACCGTAGACGGAACCCCTAAGGACATGACGCTCCACGACTATCTCACCGGTGTTTTAATGGGTGAAATGCCCGCATCCTATGAACTGGAAGCCCTCAAGGCCCAAGCCGTCGCCGCCAGAACCTATACGCTTCATCGGCTTGCCGGCGGAGGCACCCTTTCCGATGATCCCAGCGTCTGCCAGGCGTTTATTCCAATGGACCGAGCGCAGGATAAGCTGGGTACAGATTGGGAGACGCTGCTTGGAAAACTCCATCAGGCGGTGGACGAAACCGACGGTCAGGTGCTCACCTACAACGGTCAGCTGATCTCCGCCACCTATTTCTCCGGCTCCGGCGGAAAAACAGAATCCGCGCAGGCAGTGTGGGGCAGTGATATTCCCTATCTGGTCAGTGTGGAAAGCCCCGGCGAGGAGACAACCTCCGACTACGAATCCACCGTGACCGTTCCCCTTTCGGAGTTTTTAAATACACTGGAGATTACTGTCCCCACTGTATCCTCCGTCAGCTATACCACCGGAGACGGCGTGGATACCATTGTCATCGGCGGCAAAACCTTTACCGGGCTCCAGCTCCGAAGCGCTTTTCAATTGCGCTCCACCCGGTTTCAGATGACCATTACAGAGGATGCGGTGACCTTCGATGTACTGGGCAACGGGCATCGGGTTGGCATGAGTCAATGCGGTGCAGAAGCCATGGCAGAGTCCGGCTCCGGCTATCAGGACATTCTCCTTTGGTATTATACCGGCGTCACCTTAACCCAGTGGCAGGGATAAAAAATACCCGGAGCAAACGCTCCGGGTAAATAGATTCCGATTACTTATTGGGAATCAGAGAAAGAACCAGGGTCAGCACCATGAATGCAACAGCAATCCACTTGGTGGCACGAGCCAGCTTGGCATCCCAGGTGGAAGCCTTGCTCTTGGACAGGAAGCTGTCAGCCGCACCGGCAATGGCACCGGACAGACCAGCATTCTTGCCAGACTGGAGCATGATAACGCAGATAACAGCCAGTGCCAGAATGACCTGGATCACAGTAATAATAGTTTTAACCATAACGATCCTCCATTTTGCCGTTTTACGGCATACGGCAGCCGAAATTCGTCTAAACGCACAATTCGTACAATATATAATACCATGCCGCAAACGGTTTTGCAAGGAAAAATTTTATTTTTCCAGCACCACCGGACAAAGCAGCTCCGGCGGCAATTCACTCAGTGGAAGCAACGGCTTGGGTGCATCTCCCTTGGGTCCCAGATGGCGATAGAGATATTCTACTCCATGCCACTGCCCCAATTTATAGCCGAAATCCGGCAGAATTCCCGCGGAGACAAAGCCCATCCGCTTATGAAACGCCACACTGGGCTCATTGGGCACCGTAATCACAGCACAGACATTGCGGACCCCCTGACGCTCCAACCGTTCCAGCAGTGCCTCATACAGCAGCGTGCCGATATGTCCGTGGCGCACGTCCTGGCGCACATAGACCGAGCTCTCTACTGTCCAGCCATAAGCCGCCCGCACGTGAAACGGGTGGGCATAGGCATAGCCCAATATTGTTCCGTTCTCCTCGATCACCAAATACGGGAACTTTGTTAATGTCTCTCGAATCCGCCCGGCAAATTCCTCCACCGTGGGAACCTCGGTTTCAAAGGTAATGGAGGTGTTCTCCACATAGGGACGATAAATCTCCAGCAGTGCTTCTGCGTCCTGCTCTACCGCAAATCTAAGTTGTCTTTCCATGATTACACTTCCTGCTATTCAGGGGAATCAGTGCCTTTGCTGAGCATGCACACTTATTTCTGTACCCAGTTGCCGGTGGCAGCACAGGTCAGGTAGCTGTTGATAAAGGGATCCAGATCGCCGTCCATGACGCCGTTTACGTTGGACGTTTCGCAGCCGGTGCGGGTATCCTTCACCAGAGTATAGGGCATAAACACATAGTTCCGAATCTGGCTGCCCCATTCGATCTTCTGCTGCACGCCCTTAATGTCGGAGATCTTATCCAGATGCTCCCGCTCCTTGATTTCCACCAGCTTGGACCGCAGCATTTTCATACAGTTGTCCCGGTTCTGGAACTGGCTCCGTTCGGTCTGACAGGATACCACAATGCCAGTGGGCTTATGGATCAGTCGAACCGCAGAGGAGGTCTTGTTGATGTGCTGACCGCCTGCGCCGGAGGAACGGTATACCTGCATCTCGATATCTTCCGGACGAATCTCCACATCGTTGGCATCATCGTCAATCTCAGGGATTACCTCGATGGCAGCAAAGGAGGTCTGCCGGCGGGCATTGGAATCAAAGGGAGACACACGGACCAGACGATGGACGCCGTTTTCGCCCTTCAAAAAGCCGTATGCATTGGCGCCCTCAATCAGAATATCTGCACTCTTGAGTCCAGCCTCGTCGCCCTCCAGATAGTCCATGATCTTATAGGTGAAGCCGTGGCGCTCTGCCCAGCGGGTGTACATCCGGTAGAGCATCTGGCACCAGTCCTGCGCCTCGGTGCCGCCTGCACCGGCATGGAAGCTCATCAGCGCATTATTGCCGTCGTACTCGCCGGTAAGCAGGGTTTCCAGCCGCGCCTCTTCCATTTCCTGTTCCAGCGCAGCGTAGCCCTCTTCCAGCTCAGGGAGCATGGAGTCGTCGTCCTCTTCGATTGCCATTTCGCACAGCACCAGCAGATCCTCACGATCCGCGCACATCTTTTCAAAGGAAGCGATTTTTGTTTCCAGCAGCCGGGTCTGCTTGGTCACCTTCTGAGAGTTTGCCGTGTCGTTCCAGAACCCCTCAGAGGCAGCCATGGCATGAAGCCGCTCCAGCTCTTCCCGGGCGGCTCCCAGCCCCAAAGACTCTCCCAGCGCGGTCAGCTTCGGCTCCATATTCTCCAGCTTTACCTTGTACTCATCAAATTCAATTCTAGCCATAATTTAAACCACTTTCGTATAAAATCCAAAAATCAAGCCTTCCCATTATACAGGAAAATCCCTCCGATGTAAAGCCTTTTACCACAGTGGAATCAACGCTGGCTAACCGTGTATTCCTCATCCCCAAAGATCATCTCGTCAATATCCTTCGACATATGCTCCCCTCCCTTCGCAATGTGGCTACCAATCATTCTATGCAGCAGATGAGAAAAAATGTGTCGAAGTTGACATCGCCGGAAAAATAATGACACGCGGTTTTCTGCGGCTTGACAGGAAGGAAAAAGTTGAGTAGAATAACCGTGTTCCATTTTTACAAAGGAATTGGAACTGTAAACGGCTTTCTTGGTATAATGGATATTACGATTCCCTTCTAATTAGTTGGAGCCACAACTCCACAAGCCCTCAAAAAATGAATATGCCCCCTTAGTTAAATGGATATAACAAGCCCCTCCTAAGGGTTAGTTATCAGTTCGATTCTGGTAGGGGGTGCCACAAAAGTTCGCTGTAAGCTGCATTTTAAGCAGTTTACAGCACTTTTTGCACATTTTTAAGTTTCTGCCGTCGAACCAGAATATTCATTTTTAAGTGTATATTTGTGAATTGGAATTGAAAATTTTTCAGAATTTTTGCTAAGGCAATCCCGCAAAAATTGTCAGCGAGGATTCAGTCAGAGATTTTGCATCGGAAAAAGGCAGCTTTTTACGGGCACACGATTGCTTTGATCCGCAACTTTTCTCTGGACATTTCGCCGGATACCTTGTGTTTCTATGGATATGCGTATATAATGCAATTTGTTAAGTATGATTCCATACAAAGGTGCGGTATGAATGGGAGCAAGGGCTATATCTCCATATTTCGGCATCCGCAGCAAAGGAAGTGAACGATGTGGTCTGCGACGAGAGCTTATACCGCCAATATCTAAGCGGCGATGACGCAGGGCTGGAGGCCCTGATGAAGAAATACGGCGACCCCCTGACCCTGTATATTGACGGCTATCTGCACGACGTTCACGAGGCGGAGGAGCTGATGCTGGATGTTTTCGCCTATCTGTTCACCAAAAAGCCCCGCATCCGGGACGGCGGCTTCAAGGCGTATCTCTATAAGGCCGCGCGGAATATGGCGCTGCGCCATAAGAGCAAGCGAAAGCCCCTGTTCAGCCTTGATGCGCTTGCAGACGAGCCGGACGGACGGCTGCTGGCGGAGGAGGTCATCCGGACGGAGGAGCGAAACCGCATTCTGCATTTCTGCATGGATGAGATGAACCCGGACTATCGGGAGGTTTTATATCTCACCTATTTTGAGGATATGAGCTACGCGCAGGCGGCGGAGGTCACGGGAAAAACGGTAAAACAGATCACCAACATGGTGTATCGCGGAAAAGAGAGCCTGCGAAGGCTGCTGGAACGGGAGGGAATCACAAATGCGGAGTCATGAGGAACGGGTCGCTGAGACGAAGCGGCGCATTGCCAAAATTGAGCGGGAGAAACGGCGGCGGCGCAATACGATCACCATGGCTTCCGCTGCGGCGGCGTGCCTTGCACTGCTCATCGGCGCGTCCCTCGCCATGCCCGGTATTGCCGCACACATCCAGACAGGCAATTACTCCGGCTTTGAAACGGCGGCAAGCATCTTTCACAACGGCGCTGCCTTGGGATACATCGTCATCGCACTTTTGGCGTTTTTACTCGGCGTGTGCGTGACCGTTCTGTGCTTCCGCATCCGGCAGCTCAGCCGCGAGAACGCGCAGGACAAGGAAAGTGAGGATGCGCATGGAGCTGATTGAGAACCTGCTGCAATTACTGACCACGTTCGTCGGCGCGCTGCTTTCGGGTATCGCCTACCGCAAAAGCCACCGTCAGGCTTACTTTCTGCTGCTGTGCTTCTACGGCTGCTTTGCCCTCGGCGCGCTCTACTGGACGCTGTATCTGCTGCTGTTCGATACCACACCGAGGGTCTTTTATGTGTCGGAGTTCGGCTGGGTGGCGAGCCTAATCTTCCTGCGCATTTTGCAGGCGACACTGCCTGGCAGGGAGGGACGCTCCTTCCGCTGCCGGAGGGCATGGCTTGCCCCCTTGGTCGGCGTGCCGCTGCTGGTATTTTACTGCACCTACGGAGATATACTGTCCAACCTGATATGGTGCGGCATGATGATTTGGCTTTCCTTCTGCGCTATCCGGGGGCTGGTCTACGCAAGCGGGCAGACAGGTACGGCACGGGAGCTGCAGTGTTTTCACATCGGGGTACTGTGTTTTGTTGCCTCAGAATATCTGCTCTGGACAGCGGGCTGCTTCTGGCGGAACGATTCGCTGGCAAGCCCTGCCTTCTGGTGCGATATGCTGCTGACGCTTGCTGTATTGGGGCTGCTGCCTGCCGCAAGAAAGGCGGTGGGTACGTGACCTACATTGAAAACATCTTCCTGTGCATGGTATCCCCGCTGCT
Organism: uncultured Eubacteriales bacterium; assembly: GCA_905201305.1. Taxonomy (GTDB): domain Bacteria; phylum Bacillota; class Clostridia; order Oscillospirales; family Oscillospiraceae; genus HGM13006. Next base: position 454 of record CAJKNS010000106.1, on the reverse strand, counting down.
GGTGGCTGCCCTGTGCATGGGCAGGCGGCAGTTCCGCTTCTTTCTGTTCTGTATCGCCGGAATGGGGGTGTGTCTGCTCTCAGCCTACATCAACACCTTTCTCGCGGCGGTGTATCAGGCAGATGTCCTTGCCGCCACGGTAGAGATCGCGCCGGTGGTGGAAGAGATCATGAAGCTGCTGCCGCTGGCGTTCTATCTGCTGGTGTTCGAGCCGAAGGGAGACAGAATCAAGTCCGCCGCCGTCACAGTCGCCCTTGCCTTCGCCACCTTTGAAAATGTGTGCTATCTCATTCAGAACGGCGCTGACCGCTTCTCCTTCATCTTCTTCCGGGGCTTCGGTACAGGCGCGATGCACGTGCTGTGCGGTCTGATCGTCGGCGGCGGGCTGGCGTATGCGTGGCAGCGGACGTGGCTGAAGATTGCCGGAACCTGCGGGCTGTTGGGCGCAGCCATC
>CAJKNS010000105.1 GCA_905201305.1 uncultured Eubacteriales bacterium | reverse complement strand
CCCTCCATCAGCAGCTGGGAAAACGTGTAGAGCCCCAGCAGCGATTCATAGGTAAACGATCCGTCGCCCCCGGACAGTCCCAGATATTGATTGATGACCGGCGGCACCGCAATGCCCGCTGCCGCTGCATCCTGCGCCGTGAGGGATACCTCGCCCGGGGGACCGGGCTGAAACAGCCGGGCAATTTCGTCCAGACTCATGGATTCCTTCAGCCGCTGAATCTCCGCCACCCGCTCCAGCACCTTGTCCCGGGGGAAGAACGTCTCGTGACCGGTAAAGGTGGAGCGATGGATAAACCACTCGTCCGGCAGCAGCTTCATCCGCTTCCAGCGGTACAGCGCGCCATAGGAGATGCCGGTGATTTCCAGCAGCTCCTTCTTTGTAATCAGATTTTCCTCCATATTCTCACCTCGCGTAACAATGTACCATAACAACGTTACTTTGTCAAGGGGTTTGTTACCCATTTTTTCGGATTTTTGCGGAACATGCCTGCCACCCTTGCAATCAGGCGGCATTTCCAATATAATAGCTACTGAATCAACCGCCGATTTCCTGGCAGAAAGCTGGTTTTTCATGAATCTCTGCGACATTAACGTCATCAAGCCCCTGCTGCAAAAGCACGGCTTCCGTTTTTCCAAGTCCAAGGGACAGAACTTTCTAACCCAAAGCTGGGTTCCCCGCGAAATTGCCGAGGGCGCGGGAATTGACGAGGGCTGCGGCGTGCTGGAGGTAGGTCCCGGCATCGGTCCGCTGACCCAGGCGCTGTGCGAAAACGCAGGCAAGGTGGTTTCCGTGGAGGTAGACACCACCCTCCAGCCCATTCTGGAGGAAACCATGGGCGGCACCGAGAATTTCACGCTGATTTTTGGGGATATCCTGAAAACCGACATTCCCGCGCTGGTCAAGACCCATTTTGCCGGTCTTCGTCCCATGGCATGCGCCAATCTGCCCTACTATATTACGTCTCCGGTGCTCTCGGCGCTGCTGGAGTCCCGGTGCTTTGAATCGGTAACGGTAATGGTCCAGAAGGAGGTTGCCCAGCGCATCTGCGCTCAGCCGGGCAGCAAGGACTACAGTGCCTTTTCCCTGTTCTGCCAGTATTACGCCGATCCGGAGATTTTATTCGACGTGCCCCCCTCCTGCTTCATCCCCCAGCCCAAGGTCACCTCTGCGGTCATCACCCTCCGGTGCCGGACTGCGCCTCCCTGCCCCATTGCCGATGAAAAGCTGTTTTTCCAGGTGGTCCACGCCAGCTTTGCTCAGCGGCGAAAAACACTGGTCAACGGGCTCTCCTCGGGCTTCGGCAGTCTTTCCAAGGCGCAGATCATCGAATGCATCACCGCCGCAGGACTGCCGGAAACCGTCCGCGGCGAAACGCTGGGCATTCCGGAGTTTGCCCGGGTGGCAGAGGAAATCGGAACTGCGCTGAAGCAGGACAAATAATGCAAAAAGCGTACTGCACATTCTCATGCAGTACGCTTCTTTACTTCCTTATTTCAATTCGCAGTTTCAGGAAGCTCTGATTCCATCGGCGAGATTCCCAAATCACTGACCGATATAGCGCTCATAGGCGCCGGTATAAACCTCCAGAATCTCATCCAGCTTCATGCTGCCGCATTTGTCCACAAACTCCTGCCAGCTGCTGTCGTTGAGCTCCGTCTGACCGGTCATCCACAGCAGCACCGTGCTCTCCACATAGGTCTGGAGATCAGTGAGATGGGTGGCAATCTTTGCGGTTTCCTCGGCGTTGAGCTTCATGTTGCCGGGCAGCGTGGTGTACAGTGCCTCGGGCTGATCCTCCGGCAGAGTCCAAAGCTCCGATGCCTCCATCATGGTTTCGCTGCCAATGTCAAAGTTAAAGTTGGGATAGACATAGCCGAAATCGCTGTCGGAGGTGTAGAGAGACTTATTCGCCACCTGAAGGTCCGGGTCCCGTTCATTGAAGAAATCGTTGGGCAAGGGCTTGCCGTCCACAATGTTGTAGGTTTCGCCCTCTTCCCAGCCGTAGTTGCATGCCAGATAGCCGGCATCGGAATAGAAGAAGTCGCACAGCCGCATGCAGGGCTCCACCAGATCGTCCGCCTCGCATGCCGTGGTCAGAGCGATACCAGGCATGGAATTCACCAGGGAGGCAGGCCAGGTTTTCAGCAGCACCTGTTTTTCCGCCAGACCGTCCCCATGGAGAATGGGCAGCGGCTGCTGATACACGCCGTACATGTCATAATAGCTGTCCAGCATAAAGCCCATGCCGGAGCAGGTGCCCACGGTGCCGTTGTTAAAGGGCGTAAAGTCCAGCTCGGAAATGGACGCAAAATCCGTGTCCAGAATGCCCTCCTGGAACCACTGACGGAACAGCTCGATATAGGATCTTGTCTCGTCGGTGGTCACGTCCAGAATCAGCTCGCCGGTGGCATTGTCAAGGATGGGAGTTCCCTCAAAGGACGCACCCATTGCCTGGGCAACGATGCCCTCCACAATGCTGCCTTCAGCGCTGACATTCAGCGGTGCTTCCACACCGTCACTCTTCATGGCAAGGGCAACCTCATGGAGCTCCTCCACGGTGGTGGGCAGCTCCAGCCCGGTTGCTTCCCAATATTCCTTGTTGATGACCGCGCCCATGCCGGTTTTGGCAGGCTCGGAATTGACGGTGGCAAAGGGTACAATCCGCCCCTGCTCGGTGACGATATCGTTATAGATGCCCGGGTCCTGAAGCAGGTAGTTATAGTGGGGCGCATATTCCTCCAAATAGGGGGTCAGATCCATATAAACGTCCTCGTCCACTGCCAGATCATAGCCGCCGGTGTAGGCAGAGCCGCTCATGGCAATCAGGGACTCAAAGACGATATGGGGGAAATCTCCCGCCGCAATCACCAGATTAAACTGCTCCGATGCCGTGGACTGATAGGGCTCAGTCCAGTTGATGGTGTAGCCCAGATACTCCTGGGTCCGCTTCCAGAACACTGCACGGTCGTCGGTTTTGGAGGGATGGGTGCCGGAACGAACCGGATAGAACACGTCGATTTCCACCGGGGGATCGTTGATGGGCAGGGTGTAGTCTGCGGGCATTGCCGCTGTTTCCTCCGCAAGACTTTCTGATACTTCTTCGGTGGATGCTTCGGATGCAACCGGATCTTCGGGTACTTCCGGCGCCTTGGTTTCCTCTGCGGTGGTGGATGCTGGGACGCTCTCTGGGGTCGTGCTGCTTTCCGGCTTGCTGGAACAGCCTGCCATAAGGGTCATCAGCATTGCCAGCGCCAGGAACAATACGGATAAACGCTTTTTCATGGTAACACGCTCCTTATTTAATTGATGGGACCTTATTTCTTGGGCAGCCGCAGGGTGATGCCGCATTCGGTGTGGTAATTGCCGTCCAAATCCTCGCACCACAGGGCGATTTCCACATAATAGGCTCCGTCCTTTTCATACTTGTCATAGACATAGCCCCTTGTGATGGCACAGTCCGGCGCCATGCCGTGGGTATTGATGAACGCGCCCTTTTCTCTGAGCTCCGGCACCTTCAGGAGATAGCTCTCCCGATAGAAGCCTTCGGGGAAGGGATTTGCCTGAAGCTCCGGCTCATAGTCGTTGACCATGCGCCAGTTGACCCGGGTGATAAAGCCCTGATCGCCTGCCCAGTTGGTGACATTTCTCACACAGAAATCCCGTCCGGTGTAGTTATAGAAGGGGCTTCTGCCGGGCTTATAGTGGCTGATGATGTTCTCATACACGCCGTATTTGTTCTTTTCCCCGCGAATATGCCCGCTGAGCACCTGATTCTTCACGGACTCGCAGCCCACCAGCTCCTGCCCATACATCCGGATCATATCCATCTGGGTAAAGGGCGGCTCTGCGGTGGTCCAGGTGTAGTCGCCTACGGAAACGTCGTCCCAATAGAGCACCTCACTGCCCCGGATTTTCTCTCCCCGCCACAGGAACGCCAGATGGTCATAGTCCGCCTGGGTATAGGTGTGGGCAGGATGGAGATAGCGGTTGAAGGGATGGATAAACTGGTCCGGCTCCATGCCCGGCTTTAAACGGCAGCGGAAATTGGGGAACCGGGTGGTGGAACGTCCCACCGTCTCGCCTCGCTGATTGACGATATCCGCCTGAGCAATCAGCACAAAGCACCGGACAATGCTGCCCTCCTTGGGGGTCACGTCCTTTAAATCCACCTTGCCCGGACGGCTAGTGACATGATCCCCCGCCAGAATGGGGGCAAAATACTCCACCTCATGGTCATAGGCATCACCCACCAGCTGACGGTCTGGCATGCACATGTCTCCCAGCTCTCTTGGCAGCATTGCCATTGCCAGCGCTTCGATGTAGCCGGGAATGATCGGAAGCCCGCCATACCAGGTGGTTTTGGCGTATTCCGGGTCATTATACAGGGGATTGTCCGGGATAATCGACTCGGCATGCATCCGCATGATGACTTCACTCAGCTTTTCCTTCTGATAGACCTGCTCCTTCATCATGGGTGGTCCGCCTGGTCCCCCAGGTCCACCGGGAGGTCCGCCCATGTCCCCGGACAGCAGCCGGTCAATGGCAGCCTGTTCCTCCGGGGTATAGACGCCGGGGTAAAAGATCTCATACTTTTCGGGAATCATCATCGCTGGGTTCCTCCTTCTTTTGGGGGCAACACCGTATCAATGTGCCGCCTTAAAATTTTTGTTACATAGTTCCATTATAAGAAAGATATTGCGGGTGCGCAATGTGTTTTCGCATCCTTTCCCGGTCACATTTTGCCATGCAGGTACCAAATGTTTTCTATTTGCAGCTCCCGTTTTTGTCCAAGCCGTCCAAATTCGTTTTATCCATCCTGCAAAAAATGGCGCACAGCCAGTTAGACTGTACGCCATTTCGCTTCTCTTATGCTTCTATTTTTCGCAGCACATCCAGACTGTGCCCGGTCACACCCACCAGATCGGCGTTTTCGCAGACTGTAAGATGATACGCCAGATACAGCTGGAATTCCTCCTCGCTGAGCTGCTCCAGCATGTCCTGCATGAGATACGCCGCGCCGTCCGTTGCCGCATAGTGGAGCCGCCGGAGGGGGAAGCCGCGAAGCAAATCGTCAATTTCCGGCTTCCGCAGCATCACAAACACGTCCTCCGGCTGATTCCGGAACGAAAAATCCCGGACATCCAGCTCGCCGGAGCCGATGAGCTGGGCGATATTGTGCTGTCCAAAGCCGTATTTCAAAATGGAGCCCTCGGCAATGCAGTAGGCTGCCATAATGATGCCTCCGGGCTTTGTGACCCGCACCGCCTCCAGCATCGCCTGCATCCGCTGCTCCTGGGTAGAAAGGTGATACATGGGTCCCAGCAGCAGGGTCATGTCAAAGCTGCCGCTGTCCAGCATGGAAAGGTTCTCCGCGCTGCCCTCCAGGGCTGTGACTGGCTGTCCCGGTGCAATTTTGCTTCTCAATAGCTCCAGATTGTGCTTGACGGGCTCCACTGCGGTGACCTCTGCGCCGAACTCCGTCAAGGTCAGAGAATAGCGTCCGGTGCCCGCGCCCACCTCCAGCACCCGGTTGCCGGGCTTTAAATACGCCTGAATATAGCCCATGGTGGTGAGAAATTCCAGCTCGCCCCGGCGGTTTTTCCCCAGTCTGCCGTCCTCGTCATAGCGTTCATAGTATTCGTTCAAATAATCCATGCTGTCCATTTGATTCACCCCACAAAATAAATTTTTCAAATTGTATCATAGTCCCATTTTGCTGTCAATGAAAACCGTCACTCCCGTGACAGAATATCTGTATCCCGCAGCGTGGAAAGGAATTGCAGCAGGGCAGGATTTTTCTGGTCCTTTCGCCACACCGCCAGGATCTCCTCCTGCTCGTTTTCTCCCACCAGAGGCACGAACACCAGATTGTCCGCCTGATAGAGCTTATAGGTGCAGTAGTCCGGCAGGATGGAAACCCCCTCCTCCGACGCCACCATCATCAGAATACTCTCGGTATCCGAGGAACGGAACAGAATGTTGGGCTTATAGCCTGCATCCTTGTACAGCTCCATAAAAAAGGCATCGCCGTAGGAATCGTTTGCCGCCGAGGGAGACATATACAGGATGTTTTCCCCGCTCAGCTCATGCCGCCGAAGCTCCGTCCGCTGGGCAAAGGGATGCCGGGCGTAGAGCGCCACCACCAGCTTTGCCTTTTCCACCAGCAGATAGTCGATGTCCGGATTCTGCCGGAGATTGGTGCTGTCCCAGGTGAAAATAATGTCGTATTCCTTGTTTAAAAGTCCCGCCGCCAGCACGTCGGTAGAGCAGCGATAGAACGTAATGAGCACATTGGCGTGGCTTTCGTGGTAATAGCGCATGAGCACGGACAGGTCGCTTCGCTCATAGCCCCGGACATAGCCCACCCGCAGGGTGCCGATCAGACCGGTGGAGGCATCGTGGACCCGATCCACCGCCCGGCTCATACGCTCTAAAATTGCCTTGGCTTCAATGAGAAACGTCCTGCCTGCGGGGGTCAGGGTGACCGGGCGGGTAGTCCGGTCAAACAGCCGACAACCCAGGGTTTCCTCCAATAAGTGAATCTGCTGGGTGACTGCGGTCTGGGATACATAGTGCTGCTCCGCCGCCTTGGTGAAGCTCCTTGCCTCCGCCGCCGATACGAAATACTTCAGCTGATTGGTGTTCATGCCGCCCATCCTCCGTTCTAGCATAAGTTTTACTTATTTTATCATGGTAAAATACCGGTTGTCAACGGCACAAAATCCATGTAGAATCATAAATAGTTTTGAAAAAAGTAAGGAGATTAGTATGAAACGAGAATCTTTTCAGTCCCGGCTGGGCTTCCTGCTGGTTTCCGCCGGCTGCGCCATCGGCATTGGCAATGTCTGGCGTTTCCCCTATGTTGCCGGGCAAAACGGCGGCGGTCTGTTTGTGCTGCTGTATCTCATTTTCCTGGTGATTATGGGTCTTCCCGTGCTCACCATGGAGCTGGCGGTGGGCCGTGCCAGCCGGAAGAGCGCGTTGCTCGCCTACAAGGCACTGGAAAAGCCCGGCGCAAAATGGCACATCCACGGCTGGTTTGCCATCCTCGGCTGCTATGTGCTGATGATGTACTATACCACCGTTTCCGGCTGGATGCTGGACTACTTTGTAAAGTTCGCCACCGGCACCTTCTACCATGGCATGGAAGCCTCCGCTGCGGAAAGCGTCTTCGGCACCATGCTGTCGAATCCCGTGGAAATGGGTATTTTCATGGTGATTACCGTAGTGCTGGGCTTCCTGGTCTGCTCCAGAGGGCTGCAAAACGGTCTGGAGAAAATCAGCAAGTACATGATGAGCGCCCTTCTGATTCTGATTGTGGTGCTGGCAGTCCATTCTCTTACCCTGTCCGGCGCTGCCGAGGGTCTGAAATTCTATCTGGTACCCAATCTGGATGCCGTGAAGGAGGTAGGCATTGGCAGCGTGATTTCCGCCGCCATGAACCAGTCCTTCTTCACCCTGAGTCTTGGCGTTGCCGCCATGGAGATCTTCGGCAGCTACATGAGCAAGGACCATGCTCTTTTGGGCGAAGGCGCACGAATCTGCGGGCTTGACACCTTTGTGGCGCTGCTCAGCGGTCTGATTATCTTCCCCGCCTGCTTCAGCTATGGCGTAGAAGCGGGCGCAGGTCCCAGCTTGATTTTCGTCACCCTGCCCGATGTCTTCGTGAACATGGCTGGCGGCAGACTTTGGGGCGCGCTGTTCTTCCTGTTTATGACCTTTGCCAGCTTCTCCACGGTTATCGCCGTGTTTGAGAACATCATGTCCTTCTGCATGGATATGTTTGGCATCAGCCGTAAAAAGGCCGCGCTCATCAACTGTATCGTCATT
>CAJKNS010000104.1 GCA_905201305.1 uncultured Eubacteriales bacterium | reverse complement strand
CACATGGCGCATGGGCGTTCCTGCCCAGCTGCCAATCCGGCAGGAAATCATTCGAAAGCGCTTGAGTGCCACCCGATACTGCTCCGGCGTAAGCTCCGGCGCCATATACGCCGCCGCCTGCAATAGCTCCTTCGTTACCGGTCGCTCCGGCATGGCATCGGGATAGGCTCTGCCGTCCCGCTGAAGCAAATGTCGGTCAAATTCTCCTTCCAGTGCAAAGTGGGTCACCTCCCCCTCCGCTACCGTTTTCAGCACAAAGGGATGCATTCGGCTATCGAGGACATAGTGCAGAAGATAGCCTGCGGCAAATGCGGCAGCATTGGGCTTTCCTGTCTTCACCGGCTGGCGGAACAGCTCCATGGCATCGGCGCCGGACCCATGGTGCAGCCGGATGCCCGCCTGACGAACGGCGCCAGCCTGTCTGCCGCCCACATAAGAATACAGCGGGTCCGGTCCGAAATTACCGCAGCAGAAGGTGTCCCACTGTCTCAGCAGCGCGCGCTGAATAGCAGGCTGCATCCTCCGGCAGACCTCTCTGCCATAGAGCAAATGGGCATAAAAGTTCGGCATGGTATCACCTCAAACGTGATACTTGGGCAACTGCTCCTGGGCATAGGCAATATAATGACCCACACTGAGGGTAATGCCTTCGGTATCCTTTTCCGTCAGCTGGCGAACCACTCTGCCCGGCACGCCCATGACCATGGAATGGGGCGGAATCACCGTGTTGGGCGACACCACAGCCCCTGCCGCCACAATGCTGCCGGTGCCGATATGACACCCGTCCAGCAAAATGGAGCCCATGCCAATGAGGCAGCCATCTTCCACCACGCAGGAATGAATCAGCGCATTGTGTCCCACCACGCAGTTGTCGCCAATGATGGTGGGATGATCGGTGGAGCAATGGGCAACCGCATTGTCCTGAATGCTGGTGTTGGCACCGATCTTGATTTTGTCCACATCTCCCCGGAGCACCACGCCGTACCAGATGGAGGCGTTCTCTCCAATTTCCACATCGCCAATGACGGAGACATCCTCCGCCACATAAGCGCCGTCAATTTTCGGGGTAAATTCCTTGTATTTTTTCAGAAGCATGTTGTTTTTCTGTCCTTTCTTGGGCTGCCTTAATCCATTTTGAACGCCGGAATTCCCAGATGCGCCCGGACCTTTGCCAATGACTTCATATTTTCCTGGGGCACATCCAGCGCAGGCGTGCCGAACACCTGCTCCAGCCACTGGGTGCAGTCCGTCAACCATCTTGCACCGTGGGGATTCTCCCGCACCGGGTCCCCCAGAGAGGATGCCGGAGTTGCCAGAGCACAGGCATGGTTGCCGTTCATATAGGTGTGGCACTCAAAGGGAACGTCCTCCCGCGCCAGGGCTTCCATGAACCGGAGCCCATGCTCCACCGGCACCATTTTGTCGTGATACAGATTCCACAGGAACACCGGTGGGGTATGGGGTCCCACCCATTTTTCCGCCGAGGCAATGTCCCGGAGCTCTTCCAGGGTTCTGTCGCCCTTGAGCAGGCTGTACATATCCCCCTGCCCTTCCACATCCACGGTGATGCAGGGATAACCGAGAATCAGAGCATTGGGCTTTCCCTCTTCTCCGGTACAGCCGGATGCATTCAAAACATCCTGCCGGTTCCACATGGTGCCCACGCAGGCTGCCACATGTCCGCCTGCCGAAAAGCCGCACAGTGCCAGCTTATCCGGATTCTGCCCCCACTCCTCCGACTTCTGCCGAATCAACTTCAGTGCCCGGCAAACATCCGCCGCCGAGTTGGGAAACGCGGCGTATTTTCCGATGGAATACCGGAGCACATAGGCGTTATAGCCCGCTGCCGCAAAGGCTGCCGCCACCGGCTCGCCTTCACTGGTGCCGTGATAGAGATAAGCGCCACCTGGCAGCACCACAACGCCGCCGCGCTTGGGATAATGTCCCGCCACGGTGGTCCAGTGCTGAATATAGGTATAGAGCATCACCCGATGATCCCCATACAGGTCAATTTTTTCACAGATCATGTTACACACCCTCCAGAGAGAAATCCGGCAAATAGGCATCCGTTGCAGCGCTGGGCTCCTGCAAAAAGCCATCCTCCAGCCCGAGCATATACAGCCAGTCCACCACCGCCTCATACTCTTCCTTTGTGACGCAGCGGTCAAAGGGCGGGGTATGCTTCAGCCGTCCGGACGGGACAAACTGCGCCATGAGGCTGAGCAGCACGCTGCCCCTGGGAAAGTGATCGGCGATATAGTCCAGCACCTTCAGGCTGTTCTGGACCTGTCCCGGCAGCACCAGATGGCGAATGATTACGCCTTTTTTCAGCATGCCGTCCGTATCATACACCGGTTTTCCCACCTGCCGCAGCATTTCGTCAATGGCACGGGCAGCCACCTGGAAATAATCCGCTGCCCCGCAGAGCTGCATTGCCAGCTCCGGCTCCGCGAATTTGAGATCCGGCAGATAAATATCCACCTTGCCCTCCAGCATTCGGAGGGTTTCCACCCGCTCATAGCCGCCGCAGTTATACACCACCGGCACCGGCAGCTTAGGTTCCAGCGCAGGAAGAATCTGCGGAAGAAAATGGGTTGGCGTTACCAGATTGATGTTGTGGGCGCCCTGGTCAATGAGCTCCTCAAAAATCTCCCGGAGCCGCTGGGTGGTGATTTCCTTGCCGAACCGATTATGGCTGATTTCGGTATTCTGGCAAAACCCGCACCCCAGGGAGCAGCCGGAAAAGAACACCGCGCCGGAGCCTTTTTCTCCGGAAATGGGCGGTTCCTCCCAGAAATGCAGAGCAGCCCGTGCGGCATAGAGCTTTGCCGGCATGCCGCAGAAGCCAAGCTGCCCCTGTTCCCGGTCTACGCCGCACATTCTGGGACATAGGGTACAAGCGCCCATTACTTTGCCAGAAGCTCCGCCACGCTGTCAAGCTCCGGCACATCGGCATCAGAAATCCGTCCGAAGTCCGCCATCACCGACAGCTCCAGATTCAGCGGCACCGACGCCAGCAGCGGCAAATCCAGTGCTTTGGCATGCTCCTGGGGATCGGTGCCCATCCGCACCTGACCGTCTTCCAGTGCCAGCACGGTCTTATTCTCCACCACGCCCAGCACGGGAATCATAATCATCCGCATGAGGTTGACGGATTTCAGCGCCAGGAAGTCGCAGAGATCGGAGGGGTTGGAAATACAGACGGCGCCGTCAAAGGGAATGATCGTGCCAATTTGCAGCGGAACATCTCCCACGCCTGAGGGCATGTCCACCAGCATAAAGTCCAGATTCTCCGCCCATTTGACGTTGAGATAGAAATACAGCGCACCCTCGGCAATGTCCTTGCCATAGCTGAGCAGGGGCTGGGTGGCATCCTTTTCCACGTTGCCCATGGAAATGAACTGCACGCCGCTGTCGGCGGTCATGGGGATCAGCTGCTTGGAATCGGAGCTGCAGGGCTCCAGCTTGCCATAGAGATAGTGAATGGAGGGGTTCTCCAAATCGGCGTCCAAAACGGCAACCTTTTTTCCCATCTTCTGGAGCTTATCCGCCAGCAGACAGGTGACAACGGACTTTCCGGTGCCGCCCTTGCCGCTGAAAATGGCTACAATGCGCTGGGCTTTTTTCGGTGTCTTGCCATCCACCTGCTTGGTGTCGTTTTCCGCCTTCTTCTGGTTTTTGCTGTCACAGGTGCTGCTGCAGGAGCTGCAATTGCCGCTGCAAGAGGAAAAATCCCCGCCGAAGGCTTCGAAGTCCGCCATATACTTCATGTATTTTGCTTCGTGCTCCTTCTGGAGACGTGCCTGTTCTTCGTTTGTCATGTTTGTGATTTCCTTTCTGTTTGGATATCATTCTTTTCTTTAGTATACCATAATTCCCGGCAATCCTCAACTACTCGTGCTCTTATAACTTTTGGTTATTGAATATATACAAGATGTATTTGCAATTTTTCATCAAAGCCGTTATACTGTTGGTATACGAATTATGAACAGGAGGGACTGCCATGACCTTGGAATTTCTGGTGGAGCGCTGGGAAGATCAGCGTACCATCAAAAACCTCATGGGCAAATATGTAAACTGCCTGCTGCTGAACCAGCAGGGAGAAATTTTTGACTCCTTTTTCAGCCAGAAGCCCGATGTATGCCTGACCTTTAACGACGGCAGCTACATCGGTCCTGAGGCTGTAAAGGGCTATTTTGACGCCATTGTCGCCCGGAACCTGCTGTCGGCTCAGCTGCTGCAAAAGCGGCTGCCCGAAAAGCTGGGAAACAAAACCGACGAAGAGCTGTATGGCATCGGACCGTTCCATGTAAAGCCGCTGACTGCACCGGTCATCGAAGTGGCAGAGGACGGTGAAACCGCAAAGGGACTTTGGTTCTGCCTGGGCTGCAATGCCGAGGTCACCACCCGCGGTCCCGAAGCCAGCTGGACCTGGGGCTATTTTGCCGGAGACTTCGTCTATGAAAATGACGACTGGAAAATCTGGCATCTTCAGTATCTCAACGACATCGATTCTCTCTGCGGTCAGAGCTGGGGCAAGGAAGTAACGCCTTATCCCGAGGAGGATGTGTTCGCACCGCTGGGACAGTTTGAAATGCCTCCCTACACCGTGACGGAAACCGTCCGTCCTCTGTATCGGGTGGACCGTCCCCTGACCCTGACCCCCAGAATCCCGGAACCCTATGATACCTTTACCAGCACATTTTCCTACGGAAAGGAGGCAGCACGATGAAAGCACCGGAATACACTGATCTCCAGTTGATGGAGCGTGTTTGGGATGTAGAAGCCGTGAAAAAGCTTGCCGCCAAGCGCGCCTATTATCTTGCCAACGACTGGCGGGAAAAGGAGCTGGAGGAGCTTTGGGTCACCGGCGAGGAAGCCAAGAAAACCGCTTCCTTTGGTCGGAACTGGGGCTATTATATCGGCATGGACGCCATTCGGGACTACTATGTCACTGCCCACAATGAAAAGCTGGATGCCCTGCCCGGCAAAAACCGCGGCGACGGCTGCCTGTTCCATCATCCCATCTCCACGGGTCTTGTCCACGAAGCCTATGACGGAAATACCGCCCGCGGTCTGTGGTACTGCATCTCTCAGGAGACGCTTCCCACCTCCAACACAGAGGCGGACGCCCGCTGGTACATGGAAAAGCTCGCAATTGACTTTCTGAAAGAGGACGGACAGTGGAAAATCTGGCATGTAGTCGTTGCCACCGATCTTCAGAGTGAAGCCGGCGCTAACTACATGGAGCAGCCCGTGGATCTTCCCGACGAAGAGAACCATGCCTTTGTGGAGTTCGGCACTCCCACCCTTTCCATGCGGGTCCATAACGAGCGCTATAACTGGCTGGACAACTATCCCCCCGCCCCTGTGCCCTACATGACCTTCGACGAGGACAACAGCTACGGACCGGAGGGTCATCCGGACTATTGGGAGGTGGAGAAATGAGAAAGAAGCATCTTGACCTGCACCAGCGGGTACTCAACGCCGCCGCCAGTCAGGCAGTGGAAAACGTAAAGGCACAGCACACCTATCTCCATGGCCGCGCCGATGCCTCCGGCGAATGGGGTCAGATTTGGAGTCGGGATCCTTGGTGCTCCTGGGGTCACATTTTCGGACGGATGCGGGGCTGGACCCAGGTATGGACTGGCTCCGTAACCCAGTACGACACCATGGCAATGCAAAACCTGTTAAATGTTCAGAAAATCTACCCAGAGCTGGGCGGTCATGATCCCCGTCCCCTGATGGAGGCATCCGTTCACACGCTGTTCACCGATATCATCGAAGTGGCAGACGACGGAAAATCCGCCCGCGGCAGCTTCATCACCCCCGGCGTGATTTTCTGCCGGCTCAATCGCCATGAATATCCCTACTGCAACGTGCTGTGGGAGCGCTACGGCTCTGATTTCGTGCTGGAGCATGGACGCTGGCTCTATCTCCACGAGCAGGTCTGCCCGGATATCATGGGCAAGCTGGATATGACGAATTTCGCCCACGACGACTATGAGCGGCTCACTGCCCCCGAGGAAAAGGGCATTGGTCCCGTTACCCTGGGCGAGGATCCCGACGTCACCGATCCCGGTCCCCTGCACCTGCCCTACAGCGTGATTATGCCGCCTCAGAACACCGTGCCGTGGCCTGAGCCCTATAAAACGCTGGACAACGAGCACAGCTATACCCCGGTAAAAACCGCGGCTGAGCTTGCCGCCGAGCGCGCCTAAACAAATCTCCAATCCGCTCTTTTCAAAAGGAAAGGGCGGATTGTTTCTGTTCTTTGGTGCACGGATTGAACACCAGAATACAAGCCGCTCCTTGCAGGACCTCTTCTCTCCGTGTATAATTATATTGAATTCACAATATGCGGAGCTGCACGAATTCTTCCGTCGGCTCCCCAATTAGGAAGGAGCGTTTTCCGTGCCCTATGAAGCCTTAACCGCCCCCCTTACCCTTCGGGGGAAAACACTGAAATCCCGCCTGCTGTACCCGGTGGCGCAGCCCCATTTTCTCCAGGCAAATCAGCTGTATCCCGACGATCCGGTTGCCACCTACTATGCCTCCCGGGCAAAAAACGGCGCTGCCATTTTGCTGATGCAGGATCTGACTAATCTGGATCAGCGGAAAATGCCTGCCGACTGCGGTCATTTTGCCATGTATGACCTGGACGACATCGGATGTCAGAACGGCTTTACGTTTATGGCGGAGATGGTCCACTATTACGGCAGCTACATCACTCCGGAATTGAATCTGGACAATCGCATGCCCCTGCAGGTCAACGATCCCGATGTCCCCTCTCCCTATGGCGCACCGCCGAATCCCTTTGCCATGGTTTCCAAGGAGGATGAGGACGAGGTCACTGCCGCGCCCGGCGTTAAGCCCATGGAGGAAGGCGTGTCCGGCGCTCCTGGTCGTCCCATGGCAGGTGCCCGGATGATGACCCGTGCAGATATGGACGAATACATTCAGGCACATATTCAGCATGCCCAGACCTATAAAAATCTGGGCTTTGACGGCGGCATGTTTGACTTCTGCCACAATTTCAACATCGGCAAGTTTCTGAATCCCACCTCCAACTGGCGCACCGATGAATACGGCGGCAGTCTGGAAAACCGGATGCGTTTCCCGGTGGAGGTTATCAAGGCGCTGCGAAGCGCCATGGGCGAGAAATATCTGCTGGTGGTCAATGCCCCCAATATCGGCGGCGATATGGGCATGGATATGGACGAGGCTGCGGAGTTCCTCCGCGCCATTGATCCCTACATCGATCTGCTCCAGGTACGCGCCATGCATCCCGATCACGAGCGGGTTACGGTCTGCGAATCCGCCGAGCTGTCCAAGGGACTCAAGGCGCGCGGTGTAAAAACGCCCATTGCCATTTCCACCTATTATAAGGATTTGGACTCGCTGAACAACGTCATTGCGTCCGGCGCTGCCGATCTGGTTGCACCCGGTCATCTGTTTATCTGCAACGAGCATCTGGGTGAAATTCTCCGGGACGGCAACGGCGAGGATTTGAACCCCTGTATTGAATGCCACGCCTGCCGCGGCACCTCCTCCACCGGCGACTGGATGAGCCATTGCACCATCAATCCCGAAATCGGCATGGAGCATCGGGCAAAGCGCCTGATTGAGCCTGTGACCCGTCAGAAGAAAATTGCCCTGATCGGCGGCGGTCTGGTGCTGCTGTTCTTCAAGGAGATCCTGATCGGCCTTGTGGATCATCATCCCAACTGGAAGCCCGAAAGCTGGGCGGATTACTGCATGCAGAACATCTTTGAACTGCTGGAGTATGTGCTGAGCTATTTCAGCAACACTGTTTCCTTCCTGCGCGTGGGCGCCTTCGTGTTTGTGCACGCGGCCATGATGATGG
>CAJKNS010000103.1 GCA_905201305.1 uncultured Eubacteriales bacterium | reverse complement strand
TTACAAACGAATTTCTGGCGAAAAAGATCCGTCAGAATCCGCAGACGCATTTGTGCGGTGTTGCCTTAGAAAGGAGTGAACCAATTGAAAAAGAAAGCAATTCTATCCGCCCTATGGCGCTACACCAGCGGGCAGCGCAAGAAGTTTTTGCTGGCATTCTGCCTGCTGATTCTGGAGCTGCTGATGAGCTTTGTCACCCCGCTGGTTTTGTCCGTTACCATTGACTCTGTGATTGGCAATGCGCCGCTGAATGCCCCGTGGTACTTTGCAGCGCTGCTGAAGCTCTGCGGCGGACTGGCATTCATCCGCCAGCACATCGTCATCATGAGCGTGCTTATTGTCGTCATGGCAGCACTGTCTGGTCTTCTGGCATTTCTGCGTCCCAGCCTCACTGCATCGGCGGCATTACAGTCTGCCAAAGCTCTTCGGGACCGGTTCTATGCCCACGTGCAGAACCTCCCCTATGCCTATCTCACCTCTACGCAGACCGGCGATCTGGTCCAGCGCGCCACCAGTGATATTGACACCACCCAGCGCTTTCTGTCCAATGTCATGCTGGAGCTGTTGCGGACCGTCTTCCTGCTCATCGTTGGCTTTGTGCTGATGGCATCCCTCAATTTGCCGCTGACGCTGATTTCCTTTGTGATGGTGCCGTTTATCGTGGCGGATTCTCTGATCTTCGTCAAAAAGATCGACGTCATCGCCAAGAAATTTGAGGATCAGGAAAGCAAGGTGTATACGGTCATTCAGGAAAACCTGACCGGCGCCCGTGTGGTTCGCGCTTTCGGTCGCCAGCGGTTTGAGCTGGACAAAATGGCTGTGGAAAATCAATCGCTGAAGGAGGCGCTGCTCTCCCTGAATGGCATGCTGGCAAAGCTGTGGTGCAGTCTGGACATCCTCACCGGCATCCAAATTGCTGCCGTTACCATCAGCGGTATTATCTTCACCGTTCGCGGCAATATCACCCTGGGGCAGTACACCGCATTTCTCTCCTATGTCACCATTTTTCTTATGCCCGTTCAGGACTTTGGACGGGTGCTGGGCTCCTTCAGCCGCGCACTGATTGCAGTGGGACGTGTGGAGGAAATTCTGGAGGTTCCCACAGAGGACCTCACCTCTGACGGCGTAACCCCTCCCCTGTCCGGTGACATCGTCTTCCAGGACGTGAGCTTTTCCTACGAGAATACGCCGGTGCTGTCTCACCTGAATCTGACCATCGGCGGCGGTGAAACCGTTGCCATTCTCGGCGGTACCGGCAGCGGCAAGTCCACGCTGATTCAGCTGCTCCAGCGGCTCTATGAACCCACCGGCGGAAAAATCACCATCGGCGGCGTGGACATTGCCGGGATTCAGAAGCATTATCTCCGTGATCGCATCGGCATGGTCATGCAGGAGCCCTATCTTTATTCCCGGACCATTGGCGAGAACATCGGCATTAAGGATACCGTTCCGGATTTCGAACACATTACCGCCGCCGCAAAAATCGCCTGTGTCCATGAGGATATTATGGACTTTGCCCAGGGCTACGATACGGTCATTGGCGAGCGCGGCGTTACCCTTTCCGGCGGTCAGAAGCAGCGGGTTGCCATTGCCCGGGCAATTCTGGGCGACAGCGATATTCTGATTTTTGACGACGCGCTGTCCGCTGTGGACACCCGCACAGATCAGAGCATCCGCGCCGCATTGAAGCAGCGCAGAACCGGCGTGACCACCATTATCATCTCTCACCGTATTTCCACCCTGATGGAGGCAGACCGGATCTTTGTTCTGTCCCACGGTCAGGTTGCAGAATCCGGCACCCATCAGGAGCTGATTCAAAACAAAAACGGGCTGTATCGGCGGGTCTATGACATCCAGACCGCCCAGAACGCCTAAGCTGCTATTTTTCTTATACAGAAAGGAGTGAATCCATTGACTGAACAAAACTATTCCGCCCAGAAGGTAAAGCTCTCCACCTGGCGCACCATTTTGTCCGGCGCAGGCAATCACCGACGCTATTTCCGGATGATCCTGCTGTCCGGCATGGCGCTGGGTCTGATGCAGCTGTTTGCCTCGTTCCTGAACCGGTACATCATCGACCATTTTGTGGAGCAAAACAGCCTTCAGGGCTTTATTCCCATTGGAATTCTTGTGGTGCTGGTGCAGCTGAGCTATGCATTTCTGGCGTTTGGCTTCTGCTATGGCGCAGGACGGCTGGAGGGACATCTTTCCGCTGACATTCGCTTAAACGGATTTCGGAAGCTGCAAACCATGAGCTTTTCCTATTTTGACAAAATGTCTGTTGGCTATCTGCTCTCCCGGCTCACCAGCGATATCACCCGCACGGTGGAAACCGTCTCCTGGAGCTGCATTGACGTGGGCTTTGGGCTGATGTCCATTTTGGCGTCCCTGATCGGCATGTTTGTGGTCAATCCAAAGCTGGCGCTGATTATCATTGCAACCGTTCCCCCGCTGGCAATCGTATCCGTCTTTTTTCAGAAACGAATTTTAAAGCACCATCGGGAAACCCGCCGACTCAACAGCATCATTACCTCCGGCTTTAACGAAGGCGTTTCCGGTGCCGTCACCACCAAAACGCTGGTCCGGGAAGCCCAGAATTTGCAGGAGTTTACCGACAATACGGAAAAGCTCCGGATTGCCACCTTCCGCGCCACCATGGTTTCGGCACTGTATCTGCCCATTGCGTCTTTGATTATTTCCTTTGCCACCGCAGGTGTATTGTTTGCCGGTGGAAGAGACGTACAATCCGGACTGCTTACCATCGGAACGTTGAATTTCTTTATCAATATCGGCAATATGCTGTTTCAGCCCATTCGAAACTTTGCGGCAATTTTTGCGGAGCTGCAATCCTGTCAGGCGGCAGCCGAGCGTGTGGCAGATGTGCTCACCGCTCAGCCGGATATTCAGGACACCCCCCAGGTCACGGAACGCTACGGCACTCTGTTGGAGCCCAAGAAGGAAAACTGGGAGCCCATGGTCGGCGCAGTGGACTTTGACCATGTAACCTTCCGTTATACCCAGGAGACGGTGCTGGAGGATTTTAATCTCCATGTAGAGCCGGGTCAGACCATTGCGCTGGTTGGAGAAACCGGCAGCGGAAAATCCACCATTGTGAATCTGGTCTGTCGGTTCTATGAGCCGCAGCAGGGGCGCATTTTAATTGACGGAAGGGACGTTCGGGAGCGCAGTCAGCTGTGGCTGCAATCCAGTCTTGGCTATGTGCTGCAAACGCCCCATCTGTTCTCCGGAACCATCAAAG
The DNA here is from genome assembly GCA_905201305.1 of uncultured Eubacteriales bacterium. Taxonomy (GTDB): domain Bacteria; phylum Bacillota; class Clostridia; order Oscillospirales; family Oscillospiraceae; genus HGM13006. The sequence goes on along the minus strand of CAJKNS010000103.1, from coordinate 4,640 downwards.
AAAACATCCGCTACGGAAAACTGGATGCCACCGATGAACAAATCCGTCACGCCGCACAGCTTGTGGGCGCCGATGAGTTTATCTCCAAGCTCAGCCGCGGCTATGACACCGAGGTGGGGGAAGGCGGCAGCCTTTTATCCACAGGACAAAAGCAGCTGATTTCCTTTGCCCGGGCAATTCTTGCCGACCCCCGGATTTTCATTCTGGACGAGGCAACCTCCTCCATTGATACGGAGTCCGAACAGCAGATTCAGTCTGCCATTGAAACGTTGCTGTCCTCCCGTACCAGCTTTGTGGTTGCCCATCGGCTCAGTACCATTCGCGGTGCAGACCGGATTCTGGTGATCGACAAGGGTAAAATTCTGGAGGACGGTACCCATCAGGAGCTGATGGCAAAGAAAGGGAGATATTATCAGCTGTATCTTGGCACCAGCCTACAGGAAAATGTAACTGCATCAATTCAAGCCATATAAGCGCAAAAACCCGCTGCCCGGATCTCCAGGCAGCGGGTTTTGTATGAAATTAGATGCGGGTCGCAGCGTCGAATGCCATTCTGGTGGCAGTACGAACGTTCTTTGCAATCACGCAGTCGCCAATGGGCATGAAGTCGGGAGCGGTCATGCGGAAGCTCTCAGCCAGATCCTGGCGAGGACGCATACCGGAGGACATAACAACCACATCGCAGGGAACGAACTGCTCATTGCCGTCCTTATCCACAAAGCTGACGCCCTCGGTGGTGATGCCGGAGCAGCGAGCGCCGGTGTAGATGTCAACGCACTTCTCCATCTTGCCCAGCATAACGCCGCGGGTCAGGTGGAAGGTCTCGGGGCACAGCTCAGGCAGCATCTCGATGATGGAAACCTTCTTGCCCTTTTCTGCCAGAGCCAGAGCAGTCTCACAGCCAACCTCGCCGCCGCCGATGAGCACAACGCGCTCACCGATCTCGTCGATGTGCTTGTAGCACTCCTCTGCGATCATGACGTTGGGACCATCGGTGCCGGGAATCGGAGGAACAAAGGCATTTGCGCCCACAGCAGCCAGAACCCAATCTGCCTTCTGTGCTTCGATCAGCTCAGGGGTAGCCTCGGTGTTCAGCAGGACCTTGATGCCCAGCTTCTTGACCAGGTTAATCTGGTAGTTCATGAACTTTGCCAGATCATACTTGAAGGAAACCTGCTCAGAGAACACCAGCTTGCCGCCCAGACGGTCAGCCTTCTCATAGATGGTAACATCATGACCGCGCTTTGCGGCAATGATAGCAGCCTCCATGCCGGAGGGACCGCCGCCGATGATGATAACCTTCTTGGGGGTGGTGGACTCGGGGATCAGATCCTTCAGCTGGTTCTCACGACCCACGGTGGGGTTGACGGAACATGCAAACGCCTTGGTGGTGGGCTTGGAGTACTCCAGGCAGTGGAAGCACTTGATGCAGGGGATGATCTCGTCCTCCTGACCATGACGTGCCTTCTCAGGCATCTCAGGATCGGCAATGGTGCCACGTGCCATTGCAACCAGATCAGCGCCGCCGGTTGCCAGAGTTTCCTCAATGAACTTGGGATCCTGGAATGCGCCCAGGGTCAGCACAGGCTGGGGAACGCCCAGCTCCTTGATCTTGCGGGCAAAACGGGCATTCTGACCGGGCTTATGGAAGATGGTGGGATGCATGATTGCCTCAGTTCCGGGGATGGACATGTTGCCGGCAGAGATATGGGCAATATCAATGCGGTCGCCAGCCATACGCAGGAACTCAGCGATATCCTCGGGCTTGAGCTGCTTGTCGGCATTGGGATAGCCAACCTCGTCTGCCAGCTCGCAGCCGGAGATACGGTACTCAATGAGGATCTTGTGACCAACTCTCTTGCGGATGGCATCCAGGATCATCATGGGGAACCGGCAGCGGTTCTCGAAGGAGCCGCCGAACTCGTCGGTACGATGGTTGAACAGAGGGCTCATGAAGCGGTTGATGACCAGACCGTGACCGCCGTGGATCAGGATGGAGTCAAAGCCAACTGCAACAGCCTGCTCGGCAACGTTGGCATAATCCTCAGCAATTGCCTCCATTGCCTCACGGGTCAGCATGGGACGCTCGGAGCCATCGGGACCGGGGGTGCCGTCAACGGAATAGAAGAAGTGCTCGCCCTCACCCTTCTTGCCGCCGGTCCAGCCGGAATAGAAGAATGCCAGCAGCTCAATGGAAGCCTTTGCGCCATAGTAGTGGATCTGATCCACGCACTTCTGCCAGTAACGATGATAGGTGGTCTGACGCAGGTCCAGGTTATGCCAACCGGGACGGAAGGGCGCAAGAGAGTTCATGTCATGACCGGCAATGGTCACGGAAGCGGTGCCACCGCGTGCCTTTTCCACATAGTATGCACGGTAAGCATCGGTGGGATAGGGCTCGTCGGTCTGCAGCAGGTGAGGCGTTGCAGGCGCCTGGAAAATGCGGTTTTTATACACCACGTTGCCGATCTTAATGGGAGAGAACAGCGTGGGGTACTCAGGATGTGTCATGGTAGTATCCTCCTTGTGTCGTTCATTCAAACATGCCTATTTTACTCGATTATGCTTTCAAATGCAACTATTTTAGCGGGTCATTTTTGCGTATCCTGTAACAATTTCTGCCGTGAGGTATCATTTTTTCAGGTTTGTTCAATCTAACTTTTACGATTTGTGCGCAGAAAACGAATATCCCTCTTCCGAAAGCGCCTGAATCGCAGTCTCCAGCTGCTTTACAAAAATATAATCGGTGTTGAAGGTAGACACTACGAAAATTCCCACCTTTGCCCGGGCAAGAATCCCGGAAATTTCCGCGAGAATCCCGATGAGATTAAAGTCCAACGTCCCTTCGTCCACATAGAACCCCCGCCAGCCATCCTCCCGTGCCAAAGTATGCGCCGGAACCATCGCAGTGGGGCACACCAGAGATCGCTCCTCATGGGTGATCCCGCTAAAGCACCATTGCGCCTGTGGCATCCGCTCCCCTTCCGGCAGCTTGCACACGGTAAATTCATCTGATAGAATTGACAGTCTCATAAACCCTCCAATTTCGCAAAAAGCCCCAATGCCGGAGCATTGAGGCTTTTGTTGCAAAAGGAAAAATTAGAATGCGTTGTACCAGTCGGGCTCGTTGGAGTGCTCGAAAACATAGGGGTTCTCGATCTCGCCGTTCTCAACCTTCTTGAACCACTCGCCAGCGTTCTTAGCCATGTTAGCCCAGGACTCGAGGGTCTGAGGAGCCTCCATGTCATGAGTAGCGTAACGGTAGTCGTTAACGCGGGAGATGTACTTCTCGTCCTGCTGAGCGGAGTTCTCATCGCCCAGGGTGCCCTCTGCGATACGCAGCAGGGAGCCGTACTGCTCGGAAACAGTGTGCAGCTTCAGATCCTCAACGAAGAGCTTCTTCAGAGGACGCTTTGCCAGGTTAGCCATGATGCAGCGGTTCTCGTAGGGCATACGCTTCCACATACGAGCAATCTCCCATGCACGCTCAACAGCCTTACCCTTCTCAACTACCTCGGAGACCATGCCCCAATCCAGCATCTGCTGAGCAGTGAACTGACGGGTGGTCATCATGTAGTAGTTGCCGCGCTTGGTGCCCAGGAAATGCTGAGCCATCAGACCCATGCCGTCGCCGGGAACCAGACCGCCCTGAGCATGGGGAACCTCGATCTTGGTGTCCTCAGTTACGATGGTAACGTCGCACAGGAAAGCGGAATCCCAGTGGAAGCCAGGACCAGGCATAGCGCCGATGGTGGGAACATCAATATCGAACACCATGTTCTTGATCAGGTTGGTGTCATCGAAGTACTGATGCTGGAAACGCTGAGTGGGCAGCTCGGAGTAGGTCTCCCAGCCGTTTGCATCGGACTCGATCATCCAGTTGTCGCCGATGTGGGTGAAGATGATGATCTCGTTCTTCCAGTCCATGGACAGGATACGGGTCAGCTGGCTGATTGCACGATGGGACATGCCGGAATGATGCATGGGGCCGTCGTTGGTCTTCCAGGTGATCTGGAGAATACCGTCCTCACGCTTCATCTCAGCGAAATCCTTAAACCACTCTTTGTACTCGTCAAACTCGGGGAGCTTGACGTAAGGAGCCAAAGGCTGTGCCATAGTTAATTCCTCCTAAAATATGAATAATAAAATTTAATAAACCTCTTTTGAGGATTTATCCAAATCATGTGCCGAAACCGACATTTTTCGCTCAAAAACTCCAGCACTGTCCCACCTTGGGACACTTTCATTATAGCGGAATTCCCAACAAATTGCTTGTTTGATCCTGCAAAATTTGGTGCCAAAATTGTTCGATTTGACAAGGGACCATTTCGTTTGTCCACTTGCTCAACGCTTTAATAATAGCAACATTCCTGTAAAATGTCAAGAGCTTCGTATTGTTCTAAGGTTCTCTTTCCGGGGTTTTAGACAAAACAGGAGCCGCCTTGATTGCGGCGACTCCTGCGTGGGATTACTTTTTCTTCGTATAAGTATTATCGTTGTCCAGGGTTGCATAGGGCTCGGGCCAGGGCACGGTATTCTGCACGGTCTGGGTCACACTCCAGTTGCTGTGCAGCGGACCAGGATCCTCACAATCAGGCAAGGTTCTCAGGCCGCCGCCGGGACCACCACCGGGTCCGCCA
>CAJKNS010000102.1 GCA_905201305.1 uncultured Eubacteriales bacterium | reverse complement strand
CGGAGCTGTGTAAGAAGCGCGGTATTCCGTTTGTGCTGGATGCAGCGCAGTCTGCGGGTTGCTTGGATGTTGACATGCAAAAGCTGGGCGCAGCATTTATTGCCATGCCGGGACACAAGGGACTTATGGGACCCCAGGGCACCGGACTGCTGCTGTGCGGACGCGAGACAAAAACGCTGCTGGAGGGAGGAACCGGCAGCATCTCCCGCCAGATGGAGATGCCGGAATTCCTGCCGGATCGCCTGGAGCCTGGAACGCACAATATGCCCGGTGCTGCGGGACTGCTGGCGGGACTTCGGGCGGTACGAAGTCTGGGAAACCGGGAAATCCTCCGCAGAGAACGGGAGCTGCTGACCTTTGCAGAAAAAAGACTTGGTGCAATTCCGGGCATTCGGATTTATCAGGGGGAGCATCAGACCGGGGTGTTGTCCTTTGTGACAGAAGGGACGGACTGCGTGCTGTTTGGCGAGGAATTGTCCCACAGGTGGGATATTGCACTGCGCAGTGGGCTGCACTGTGCACCGTTGGCGCATGAAACCGCAGGGACAATTGACACCGGCACCATTCGCGTGAGCTTTGGACCCATGAACCGGCGGCAGGACGTGGAGATTCTGGCGGATGCGGTGGAACTGCTGTCCAGAGAGCAAAAGCTGCCCCAGGTGCATTGTTAAATGCAGCTCCTGTTAAAATTTCGTGAAGAAGTAAAAAACATGTGCATCAGCCTTGCGATTTTTTCTCTGTTCCGTTATAATGATATCTATGACAACACCGCATAAATGTGTCGTCGGGCTACAGCTGATCTTTTCCGCCGGAAATGCGCCCAATTTTCTTGCCATACACAAAGTATGCCTGCGAAAAACTGCCTTTTTCCGACGCAAAATCTCTGGCTGAATCCTCGCCGCCAATTTATGCGGTATTGCCCTGAACCTGCGTAATCCGCATGGAACGGAGATGTACGCCATTGAATGCACTAAGTCTGCTGTGGAGCAAGATTCTGCGGTTTGTTACGATTATCAATTTTCCAACCGATCTTTTTGATATTGCCATTGTTACCTTCCTGATTTATAAGCTGCTGCGGCTGTCAAGGTCCCGTACGGTAACGCAGATTGTGAAGGCCGTTGTGGCACTGCTGGTTGTCAGCTATCTGTCGGATCTGCTAGGGCTTAATACCCTGAACTATATCATCAGTAAAACCATTGAGGTTGGTCTGATTGCCCTGGTGGTGGTGTTCCAGCCGGAGCTTCGGCGGCTGCTGGAGCGCTTGGGCGGCAGCAGCATCAAGGGGCTGTTTGTACCCAAAGCACAGGTCAGTGATTTGACCCATACCATCAACGAAACGGTTTCTGCCTGCCGCAGTATGTCCCGGCAGAAAATCGGCGCGCTGATTGTGTTTGAGCGGCAGACCAATCTGGAGGAATATTTTAAAACCGGAACCGTTGTGGATGCTGCGGTTTCTGCAGAGCTGCTGAAGAATATCTTTTTCCCCAAGGCGGCGCTGCATGACGGCGCAGTGGTCATTCGCGGTGAGCGGATTGCGGCAGCCGGATGCGTACTGCCCCTGACCCAGAATCCGGATTTGAGCCGGGATCTTGGCACCCGGCATCGGGCGTCCATCGGCATTACCGAGCATTCCGATGCTGTGGTTGTTGTGGTGTCGGAGGAAACCGGCGTCATTTCCTGTGTGGTCGGAGGAAATCTCCGGCGGTATCTGACCCCGGAAACCCTGACCAAGCTGCTTCGCACGGAGCTGATGGCAGAGGACGTACAGCCCATCCATCATCGGGTCCGCGATTTCTTCAAAAAATCCAAAAAGAATCAGGAAGATGACAGCCATGAAACGAAATAAAATCATATCCCTGCTGCTGGCGGCTGTCATTTCAGTGAGCCTGTGGGTTTATGTGGTAACAACGGTAACGCCGGAGGACAGCCAGTGGATTCGGAATATTCCCGTGACCTTTGCCAATGAAGACGGACTGTTTTCCGACCGCAACCTGACCCTGACCCAGGGGCGCAATGCCACGGTGGATTTAAAGGTTTATGGAAAGCGTCAGGATCTTCTGAAGCTCAGCAACAGCAATATTACCATTACTGCGGATCTGGCTGATGTGCTGGGTCCCGGCGAATGGCAGCTTCGATATAAGGTGGAGATGCCGGAAACCGTCAGCGACAACGATATTTCCATTGAATCCCGCAGCACCTATGAGATCGATGTGCAGGTGGACCTGCTGAGCGTGAAGGAAATTCCCGTTCAGGCGGTATTCCAGGGCAGTGTGGCGGACGGCTATGTGCAGGACCCCATTGAGCTGGAATATGACACACTGGAAATCAGCGGTCCGCAGGATCAGGTGTCCCAGGTGGACCATGCACAGGTGGTGCTGGAGCGGACGAACCTCAGCAAAACCGTGTCCGATTCCCTGACCTATACGCTGGTGGATGCAGACGGCAATGAGATTGCTTCGGATGAAATCCATTGCAGTGTGGACAAAATCGGCGTGATGATGACCGTAAGTCTGGTGAAGGAGCTGCCGCTGACGGTGCAGTTTATTGACGGCGGCGGTGCAACGGAGGAGCATGTGGTATCGTCCATAGAGCCCTCCACCATCACAGTCAAGGGCTCTGCGGAGGATTTGGAGGGCATGAACTCTCTGAATGTCGGCAATATTGACCTGAGTACCGTGCCCACTAATAAGGCATATACCGGCACCTTCAATATTGTTCTGCCGGATAACCTCACCAATATGACCGGCGAGGAGACGGCGGCTGTGACCGTGGAGCTGAAAAACCTCAAGGAGAAGACGCTGCGGGTAACGAATCTGGAGCTTGCCAACACCCCCTCCAACCTCAAGGCGTCGTTGGGAACGGTTTCTCTGCAAATCAAGGTTCGCGGACCCTCGGATGTGATGGACGCCGTTACTGCCAGCAGCATTCGCGCTGTGGCAGATCTTGACTCCATCGGCACCTCAACAGGACAGTTCAACGTTCCGGTGGACGTGTATGTGGACGGATTCAGCGGCGTAGGCGCCATGGGCAGCTACAGTGTGCTTGTGTCCATTTCCGAGCCGACAGAGTCCGATGATACGGCGGTTGCGGTGGATGTCAGTCCCGGAACGGACGGAGAAGTCAGCCCGTCGCCTCAGGAGTAACGCCATGAAGCAAAAGGTTATGGTGCGCTCCGTCAGCGGCGAAACGGCGCAGGTACAGTATCACCGTCCCACTGCCTGCCACGGCGATTGCAGCAAGTGTGCAGGCGGCTGCGGTACGATGGCTGCCCAGGAGGAGATTGTGGTTACGGCACAGAATCTCATAGGCGCCAAAGTGGGTGATACCGTGTATATCGAGGGCGAGACGAAAAAAGTTGCCTGGGCAATTTTACTGGTGTATGTGATGCCTGTGGTGCTGTTTCTGATCGGTTATTTTCTGGGACAGCAGTGGGATCGCGGAAACCTGATCGGCATTCTGGGCTTCTTCCTGGGGCTTGTGCTTGCGGCGCTGGAAAGCCGGCGGCAGAGAAAGCGCGGACAGGAAATTCAATATCGGATTGTTTCTTTTGCATAGAGTTTTTTACAGGGGACTGTTGCCAGGTGCAGCAGTCCCTTTGTCTATTCTTCTCTGGAATGAATGGACATGGAAATAGAATTGCAAACAATATGAAATGAAAATATAATGAATGCATCAAACCTGTAATTGGAAGCGTCAAATGGATGCTTCACGGGAAGGAGAATGTGTCATGAAATGGAAACGCGGGATATCCCTGCTGCTGGTGCTGACCCTGCTGGCGGCGATCTTGACCGCATGCGGAACCGGTGCTGCATCAACAGCGTCTGGCGTGGCATCCGCTGCATCAGAAGCTGAGAAAAGCGCGGCGCCCGAAGCACCGGAACAGAATACGCCGGCAACGGACGTTGCATCTGCCAGCGAAATGGAGTCCGCAGCACCGGAGGAGCCGGAGCCTCAGCTAGAGGAGGTTGCGCTGCCGCTGTTTGAGGAAACCCGGACCTATACCATGTGGACCATGCTGCCCTTCTTTATGAACGGGCTGGTGTCCGACATGGCAACGGATATCAACAACATGAAGCTGCTCCAGGAGTACTGCAATGTCAAGCTGGAGGTCACCGCAGTGGGTGACAGTGTGGTATCCGAGCAGTTTAACCTGATGGTTTCTTCGGGAGATTATACCGACATCATTTCCGATGGCGTTTCCCACTACTCCAAGGGCTATGACGCTGCCATTACCGATGATATTATCATTGATCTTTATGACCTGGCAAAGGAGTATGCACCCAATTACCTCTATTATCTGGATACCGATCCTGCGCTTCGGGCAGCGCTGATTACCGATAACGGCTGCCTGCCTACGGTTGCCACCATCTATAAGGAGGCTGGCTGCGAGAACGGCGGCATTTTGATTCGCGGCGACTGGCTGAAGGAACTGGGCATGGACCAGCCGGAAACCTTTGACCAGCTCCACGACTATGTGCAGGCATGCATGGAGAAATACGGCGCCCAGGGAATTACCATTGGCAATGCCATGGCGGACTGCCGGGGTGACGATTCCCTGTACAGCTACGGCTATGACCTGTACGCAGGCGGCTACAATGTCATCGACGGTCAGGTGGTTTATTCCTATCTCAACGAGAATTATTATGATTACCTTCGGATGCTAGCGGACTGGTATCAGGATGGTACCCTGTATTCCGACTTCTTCAACGTCCAGATGGGCTCCACGGATAAGTGGTTTGCATCCGGACAATGCCCGGTCAACACCGGCACAGCGGCAAACATTGCCACCATCGAAAGCTATGCCGATCCCAGCTATTCCTATGAGCTGATGCCCATTAACGCACCCAAGGTAAATGCGGACGACCAGCTGCACTTTAGCTGGACCGACAATTTCTCCCGGATCAAGCAGCAGGACTCCTGGGCAATCTCCACCGCCTGCCAGGACCCCGAGGGAATTATGATGATGGTCAACTACCTGTTCTCTGAGGCGGGGCAGCTGATGTATAACTATGGTGACGAGGGACATTCCTTCGAATACGATGCAGAGGGAAAGCCGCAGTATACCGAGCTGATTACCAATAACCCTGACGGTATCAGCTATAAGGACGCCTGCTACATCTATGCATCCGCTGTAGCAAGCGGTCATCTGCCCAGCATTATGGACGTTCGTGCCGGCTACTACTACTTTGGGGACAAGGAATGGAATGTGTTCGATACTTTCCGGACCTGTGACGCAGACGGCAGCTATAACCTGCCCACCGGCGTTGCGCTGAATGAGGAAGAGAATCAGGAATATGCAACCCTGTCCTCTGACGTCACCACCTATGCCTCCACCGAGATCATGAAGTTCATTCTGGGTCAGTCGGAGCTGACGCCGGACACCTTCCAGAGCTTCCAGGACACCATCCTGTCCATGGGCGGCGATCGAATGGAGGAGCTGTATCAGCAGGCGTATGAGCGCTATCTGCTGAAGTAAATGCTATTGACGCATCCTGCATCATCTGCTTGCGGGATGCGCCAATTTTTCATTGACAAAGTATGGTGCATCCTGTATACTTTAAAAGTTGTCTTGCCTTTCTGGATTCGTCACGGCAAGGTTTTTTCACGCTTACGGAGAGGATGCACATGAAGATATTTGCACTGATTTTATTTATTGTTACCTATGTTTTGATGATTGCGCTGCCAAAATACCGCCCTTGGGTTGCGGTTACCAGCGGCGTGATATTCCTGGTGTCCGGCATTGTTCCGGTGCAAAGTCTGGGAAACGCCATTGACTTTAACGTGCTGATGATGCTGGCTGGCACCATGGGAACGGTGTCCCTGTTCATCGAGTCCCGGATGCCCAATCGCATGGCTGAGGTGCTGCTGCAAAAGTCCCCCAATGTGATGTGGGTTGTGGTGATTATGTCGCTGTTTGCAGGCGTGGTATCAGCGTTTGTGGACAATGTGGCAACCGTACTTATGATTGCGCCGGTGGGACTTGCCATTGCGAAAAAACTGAATATTTCACCGGTTGCGATGATTATTTCCATTGCGGTGTCTTCCAATCTTCAGGGGGCTGCTACATTGGTTGGCGATACCACTTCGATTATGCTGGGCGGCTATGCCAAAATGGATTTTAACGACTTTTTCTTTATGAACGGCAGACCCAGTATCTTCTTTGCGGTAGAGCTGGGCGCACTGGCAACGGTACCGGTGATTATGTTCCTGTTCCGGGACCAGCGCAGACCCTTTACCGCCGAAGGACATACGGAGGTCAGCGATTATTTTCCCACCGGGCTGCTGTGCGCCAATGTGCTGCTGCTGATTCTGGCGTCCTTCTGGAAGGGGCGCCCTGCTATTACCAACGGTTTGATCTGTATTGGTCTGTTTGTGATTGGAATGATTCATTCTTATTTCACCCGCAGGGATACCGTGGTGGTCAAGCAGTCCTTCCGTGAGATTGATTATGAGACGATTTGCCTGCTGACGGGACTGTTTGTGGTGATAGCGGGAATCACGGAGGTGGGCATCATTGATGATATCAGCAATATCTTTGTATCCATTGGCGGAAACAATCTGTTCCTGCTGTATACGGTGATTGTCTGGGGTTCTGTGGTCTTCTCTGCGTTTGTGGACAACATTCCCTATGTGGCTACCATGCTGCCGGTAATCAGTGCGCTGTGCCAAACTCTGGGCTGTGCGCCGTATCTTCTGTACTTTGGACTGCTCACCGGTGCAACCCTGGGCGGAAATCTGACCCCCATTGGCGCATCTGCCAACATTGCAGGCATCGGCATTTTGAAGAAAGCCGGATATGAGGTCAAAACAAAGGATTTCTTGCGGATCGGCGTTCCCTTTACCCTCTGTGCGGTGGTTGTGGGGTATCTGTTCTGCTGGTTTGTCTGGTCGTAAGAACATATAATGAGACAAAAATGGACTGCCGACTGGTCGGCAGTCCGAATTTTTATGCTCCGCTGAGAGAATCAGCAAACACCCTGTGCCAGCATGGCATCGGCAACCTTCAGGAAGCCTGCAATGTTTGCACCAGCTTGAATATCGCCAGCCATACCGTATTTCTCGGCAGCTTCGGCGCAGGCGGCATAGATGGATTCCATAATGCCCTTGAGCTTTGCATCCACCTCTTCGAAGGTCCAGCTGAGACGCTCGGAGTTCTGGCTCATCTCCAGACCGGAGGTAGCAACACCGCCGGCGTTGGAAGCCTTACCGGGGCTGTACAGAAGACCGGCACCCTTGATGATGGAAATTGCCTCAGGGGTACAGGGCATGTTAGCACCCTCAAATACGCCCATTGCTCCGCCGGCAACGATCTTCTTTGCGGCTTCGGCGTCGATTTCGTTCTGGGTTGCGCAGGGGAGGATGATGTCGGCAGGAACGCCCCAAATACCGCTGCAGCCCTCTACATATTTTGCGGTGGGCACATAATCCAGATAGGTCTTGATCCGGGCGCGCTTGACCTCCTTGATCTCCTGGATGATCTTGTAGTCAATACCGTTTTCGTCTACGATGTAGCCGTTGGAGTCGTACATGGCGATGACTTTGCCGCCCAGTTCGGTGGCTTTCTGGTTGGCATAGATGGCAACGTTGCCGGAGCCGGAGACAATTACGCGCTTGCCCGCAAAGCTGGTGCCGTTTGCACGCAGGTAAGCGTCGGCAAAATAGCAAAGACCATAGCCGGTTGCCTGAGTGCGGGCAAGAGAACCGCCATAGGAGAGACCCTTGCCGGTGAGCACACCGGTCCACTCGTTGCGGAGGCGCTTATACTGACCAAACAGATAGCCGATTTCCCGGGCACCAACGCCGATGTCACCGGCGGGAACGTCGGTGTCTGCGCCGATGTGACGGTACAGCTCGGTCATAAAGCTCTGGCAGAAGCGCATAACCTCCATATCGGACTTGCCC
>CAJKNS010000101.1 GCA_905201305.1 uncultured Eubacteriales bacterium | reverse complement strand
CTGCCGTTACCGCAGCAAAACGCGGGCATTCCGTCACGCTGCTGGAGCAGGGCGAGAAATTGGGCGGTCAGCTGCTGCACGCGGATTTTGCCGATTTCAAGTGGCCCCTGGAAAATTATAAGAACTATTTGATTCGGCAGCTGTACCAGTCCGGGGTTCGGGTGCTGCTCCATACCACGGCAACACCGCAGCTGGTGGAGGAAATGAAAGCGGACGCAGTGTTTGTTGCCATTGGTCCCGTGTTCAAGAAACCGGACCTGCCTGGCGCAGATGGAGCGAATGTGAAGGTGCCCATGCAGGTGTTTGGACATACCGAGACGCTTCCGGAGAAGATTATCATCATGGGCGGCAGCGAAACGGCAGTGGAAACCGGACTGTATTTGGCGCGGAACGGCAAACAGGTTATGCTGCTGTCCCGGCAGCGCATGCTGGCAAGCGATGCGCCCCATGCGCACTACATCTCCATGCTGGAGAATGCCTACCGGAATCAGCCGGGCTTTTTCTATGAGACAGAGGTAAGGTCCTATGTCAGCATTGATTCTGAAGGCGTAACCTATGTGGCAAAGGACGGAGAAACCCGGCAGCAGAAAGCGGCGCTGGTGGTTTGCGCAACCGGTACGGCGCCACGGCACCAGGATGCCATGGGGTTCTATGGAACTGCGCCGCTGGTGCGGTTTCTGGGGGACTGCAATCGGGCTGGAGATGTGCATAAGGCGGTTGTGTCCGGCTGGAGCGCGGCGAAAATGCTGTGATGCATTTATTTTATTGAAAAAACCAGCACAGTGGAATCGATTTGGGTTCCAACTGTGCTGGTTTTGTTTTATCCGTCGGCGTTTCGGAAGCTGCTGGGAAGCGCCGCTTCATAGCGCTTAAAGGCGCGGGACATAGTGAGGGGACTGGGAAAGCCGGACTTTTCGGCAATGGTGCGGATGCTGTCCTTCCCTTGGAGCAGCCGCTTTGCCTCGTCCAGCCGAAGCCGCTGAATTTCCTCCAGCAGCCGAACGCCATAGACCTCCCGATAGACCTTGGAGCAATAGGTGAGGGTCAGCTGAAAATGATCGGCAATGGAGGCCACAGTGGTGTCGGGGTCCTGATAGTGCGCCCGGACATACTGCCGTACCTGCGCGGTCCAGTTCGGCGCGGTGGAGACAAATTGGTTGGTTCGGCGGATCAGCTCGTCAAGAATGGCGTCCATTTCGCTGACAATATCCGCAACGGTCACGGCGTCGGTCAGTCGGGGACCAACATTCAGCGCGTCAACCACCTCGTTGCCTACTACGAGTCTAAGGCCGTTCATAAGGTTCAGCAGCAGATTGACCACGCCGTAAATGCGGAAGCGGAAGGTGTCTACTGTGGGCTTGGTAATGCCAAATTCGTTGTCAATGAGCTCATGAAGGACTATTTGCAGCTGGGAAAAATCCTTGCTCTGCATGCAGCGCAGCAGCTTTTGCTCGGTGCTGAAATAGGATTTTGACGGCGGGGTTAGATAGGGATGAGTCAGCTGCTGGTAGGCGGTAACCGGCTCATCCTCGTTCATCAGCTGCTGATATTCCAGCACATGCCTTGCGTCCTGATAGCCTGCGGGGAGCTCCAAAAGCTGATGATAAATCCGGGAAACGGCAATGGTGGCGGAGATATCGAACTCTGCCTCCAACACCTCCAGAATGTGATTGGCGTCCTGGACAATGCCTCTTAAACCGGTTTCCGGCAGCTGGGGGAGATTTAAAATGGCAGTCATTTCACCCAGTACGTTTGCAGCCTGCGTAAGACCGGGAAAACCGTTTTCCAGCGCATTGCGCAGAATAAAATGATATTCCCGCTGATCCGCTTCACCGGAATCATACAGTGCGCCCCAGCTTTCCTTTTTTGCAATGAGCACCAGAAAAATCCCATGGGGAAACTGCACGTTTACCTCTTCCGCGGCAGCAAGGACCTCACGCTCCGTTTCATACACGCCGCCGGACAGCAGATTTACAAAAAACAAATCCCGCTGGGCGCAGCGTGCGGACTCCAGCGTCGATTCCAAATCCTGTGGTGAATCCTTCATAGCATATCTCTGCCCCTCTCCCAGTCGATGTTGTCTATATTATAGCAGAAATCTTTCGGTTGAGGAAGAGAAAACAGGGACATCCAAACGGATGTCCCTGATTGATGTAAATTTATTGGCAAAGATAGCGCTCCATTGCCGCCGAATGCATCACCACGTTCAAAAGCCTTGCTGCGCAGTCCTCCAATGTTTTTCGGCTGAGGGTGCCGTCCTGAACTTGTCTGTACAGCCAGGCAATCATACCCGGGAAGCCGGGCATCAGCAGGTCATTGCCAGCCTGAAGGCATTCCACTGCCAGACCGGTGTCGCCCTCCCAGTCGGTGACCACAAAGCCGTCGAAGCCCCATTCCTTCCGGAGAATGTTTTGCAGCAGCTCCTGGTGGGTGGCAGTCTGCTTTCCGTTCAGGGGATTGTAGGAGGTCATCAGGCTGTGGGGCTTCCCCTCCCTGACCGCAATTTCAAAGCCCCGGAGATAGATTTCACGAAGGGTGCGCTCTGTCATCACGGAATCGTCCTTATCCCAGCGGCTGGTTTCCTGATTGTTGGCGGCAAAGTGCTTGATGCAGGTAGAAACCGGGTGCTTCTGAGCGCCGCGAACCACTGCGGCAGCGATTTTACCGGTGAGCAGGGGATCCTCGGAATAGTATTCGTAGTTCCGACCTGCCAGAGGGTACCGGTGGATATTCATGGAGGGTGCCAGCCATACGTCTACCTTGCGCTCTTCGGCTTCGCTGCCCAATGCATCGCCCAGCTGCTCTGCCAACTCCTGAGAAAAGGTACAGCCGGTGATGGTGGCGGTTGGAAATGCCAGCGGATGGGGCTTGCCGCCGGGAATACCGGCAGGACCGTCGGACATGGTGATGGTGGGAATGCCCATTCGGGAGACGGTGGCGGTATAGCCGCTCATGCCTGGAATGCACTCGGACAGGGGACCCAGCTGGGTCATTTTCACCATATCCTCCGGGCGCAGCTGAGAAAGAGCGTCCTTGTCCTGGGTTTCTACCGCACTGATCTGGGTCAGATTTGCACCCACCAGCAGCACAATCAGCTCAAAGTCTTCCGCCTGAGCGAGAAACGTCTCCATGGTGCAGCGCCCTTCCTTGACGTCCCGCAGCTGATAAGGGGTAGCTCCTGTTGGCATGGTGGGAGAGACGAAATCGCAGGTCTTTTGACTGCCATGCTGCTCGGCAGAATCGGCACGAATGGGCGGTGCGATGGGTTTTGTGCCCTGGGGGTCCAGCTTGGACAGCTGACGCAGCGGACGGGTATGATGGGGCTCCGCCTGATTGCTGACCTGCTCCAGAATGCTTTCCTCGGTATCGAAGGTGAAGAAAGCGGCGTTGTCCCGGGCGTTTTCGCCCAGATAGAGCACATTTGTTCCCCTTTGCAGCAGCCAGGCAGCCTTCTTTTCGTTGTAAACCGCCATGGTACGGAAGGGAGCGGAGAACAAAAGGGTTTGCGTCTCTCCGGGCGCCAGCAGCCGGGTTTTCTGGAAGGCAATCAGCTCACGATCCGGACGCTCTAGCGGGCCCTCTGCACCGTGGAGATAAATCTGCACCACGTCCTTGCCTGCCATGCTGCCGGTGTTGGCAACGGTGACGGCAAAGGTAACGCCCTGCGGAGTGACCCTGACACCTTGCGCCTGCCGGGAGAAGGTGGTATAGCTGAGTCCGTAGCCGAAGGGATATCAAATGCCGTTCTTGCTTCTGCCAGCAGGGCATGCTCTTCCGGGGAAAGAAAATAGTCGCCGGGCGCCAGCTCCCGGTCCCATCCTTCGCCAGCCAGCCGGGAAATGGTGAAAACAGCGGCGTCAGTACGGGTGGCAGCGGCGTGGAGCACGTCCCTGGAAATGGGCATTTCGGGAATGGTGCCCCGGCGCATAAAGGGCGGCACTTTTTCGATTTCCTTCTGCTGGGCGGCGCAGTATTCGGTGTAGCAGGAGAGCAGCTCGGCGTCCACCTGGGCGCCTGCATTGGTCATGGCTTCCGGCAGCTTGACCACGTAATCCGCAAAGGTGCCGCCGGAGCCGCCGTGGAGAAAGCCCAGCTGTCCAACGCCCAGCAGCGCTACCTTGCTGCCCGGCGCAAGGGGCAAGGCGCCGTTGTTTTCCAGAAGAACCATGCCCTCTTCGGCAACGGTTCGACCCAAGGCAATCCGCTGCTGCTTCTGAGGGGTATATTGTTCAAAACCGGCTCCGTATACTCGCGTGTCCATACGAATTCCTCCTGCAATCAAAAATGGCATAGCCTCACACTTAGGGCAACACCGCACAATTGCGTCTGCGGGTTTTGACGGTCCTTTTACGCCACAAATCTACTGCGAAACCTTGAAATACACAAAGTATTCCTGCGCTTTCACAGCAAATTTGTGACGCAAAATTCCTCGCCAAATCTCCTTGCCGAATTATGCGGTATTGCCTTAGATTATAACAACTAACCGGGAGACGCGCCACCGACAGGAACCAAACTCATGCCGTCAATTTCCAGACAAAAAACCGCAGACCATGATGAACATGATCTGCGGGAAAGGAATGATTTCATTTAAATTCCAAGCTCTTCATCCGTTACCAGCTGATCCTGGGAAACCCCAACCTCAATGGCAACGTCCTCCCACTTGCAGATGCGGCGGAGCATCACCACCGGGAAGGAGTGAATTTTGGCATTGTATTTGGCAACGGCAGTGGAATAATTGGTTCTGGCAGTGAGCCGCGCCTGTTCGATGGTTTGAATCTGGTCCAGCAGGCGCTGGGTATGCTCGTTGGATTTAAGCTCCGGATAAGCCTCCATTACGGCTTTGAAATCCTTGCCGCAGCGGATGCGCTGACCACCCTTGCGTGCGTCGGCAAATCGCTCGAACAGTTGGGTTTCCGAATTGCGGTATTTGTCCGCCACCCGCTCTGCCTTGTCGATCAGGCTGGCGCAGGTTTCGTTGACGGCGTCAATATCCGCTTTGGACTTCTGAATTTCACCCTTAAGCCGGCTGATGGCGTTGAAATCCAGAATGATGTTGACGGCAAAGGAAAGGACGATTGCCAGCAGCACCATGGGCAGGTTATAGCGATCCGGAATCGCATCGTCTCCGGGCAGCGCGGCGGCAAAGATAAAAAGAATCAGAAACCATGCAAGCACAAAAGCGGCGATGAGCTTTAAAATCTGAAGCGGAAGGCTGGATTTGTATGTATTTTCCACAAAAATCACCTCTGTTTTTTGTTACAGGGAAATTCTAGCACGGCGTTTTGCGAAAATCAAGATATGGGATTACTTTAGTGTAATCGGACCGTTTTCATGGGTATAAGCCCAGGTGAATTCGCCGGTTTTCACCACCTCCAGATTGCAGGGGACGTTTTGAGAGGGGTCCGGATGCCCAAGCCAAAGCTGATAGAGCTGGGGCAGGAACTGGGGCCAGCGGCTGGCTTCGTACTCTGCATGGTCAGAGGGCGCTGCATTCTGCTCCAACGCCTCCGGATTCTCCGCCAGCATTTCCTTGATAAAATGCGGCGGCTCATGGGTGGTGGTGCTGGCAACGGAAGCGGCGATATGGCGGGAGCCTCCGGGGCATGCGTCCCACATATGAACGGTCATATCCACCAACTCGCCCAGGTCGTTGAATACGCCCTCTACAATCACGTGCTCTAGTGCTGCGGTAAAGGGGAAATAATCAAGCCCCAGACGGTTGATCTGGATGCCGCTGCCGCCGAAAACAGGACGATTCTCGCCCATGGTTTCGGAGATCATATGGGCAGAGTGCAAAAATCC
This sequence comes from uncultured Eubacteriales bacterium, assembly GCA_905201305.1. Lineage (GTDB taxonomy): Bacteria > Bacillota > Clostridia > Oscillospirales > Oscillospiraceae > HGM13006. The sequence goes on along the minus strand of CAJKNS010000101.1, from coordinate 2,134 downwards.
ATACTGCCAGGGCGTTTTTACCCAGTTAAAGCGCTTGTGGGAGCCGGGAGCCCAGAGATAGTAGCCCTTTTCCATGTTTGCCCAGAACCAGTCCAGCATTTCGGGGGTAACGCCCGGGAGAAAATGCTGGCACTGCTCCTTGATGATCCACTTGTTCTCCAGCGCCATGGGATTCAGCTCCAGCGCGGGAATCTCGGGATCGGGACGGGACAGGGGCGTAAAGGGCAGGGGCTTTACCAGGACATTTTCCTGAAAGGGCATATAGGTCTGACCGGCGTTTGCGGTGTAGGTGATCTCTTGCATGGTGGTATCCTCCTAAGTTAATCTGTATACAAATTATTATACGACAAAACATCAGAATATAGCAAGCAGAAAATCCGTTGATTATTTAGAATGCGAATGTTATACTATGCAGGAAGATGGTTTGAAGAAATGAAACGGGAAAAGAAAGGAAACAAAACACATATGAAGCAAAGCAAAACCATGCTGGAGGGCAGCGAGTGGAAGCTGATCCTGCTGTTTACCCTGCCGCTGATGGCAGGAAACCTGCTCCAGCAGCTCTACAATACCGTGGACGGCATTGTGGTGGGCAACTTTGTGGGAGAAACTGCTCTGGCGGCGGTGGGAACCTGCGCGCCGCTGACCATGCTGTTTACTGCCATTGCATTGGGCATGTCCAACGGCGCAGCAGTGGTGATCTCCCAGTTCTATGGAGCGGGACGCATGGACGAGATGAAAAAGGCTGTGGCAAGCTCGCTGATCCTGCTGTTTGGCATGGGCGTGGTGCTGTCGATTTTGGGCAGCGTATTGTCCGGCTGGCTGCTCCGAGTGGTGCTGGGTGTGCAGGATTATCTGCTGCCACAGGCGGAAATCTACTTCCGGATTTACGCCATTGGATTGCTGGCGCAGTTTATCTACAACATTGTGGCGGCAATCCTTCGGTCCATGGGCGACAGTCGGGCAACGCTGTATTTCCTGCTGGTGGCGTCGGTGTGCAATATTCTCCTGGATATGCTGGCAGTGATTGCCCTGGGCTGGGGTGTCATGGGCGTGGCGGTTGCAACGGTGATTTCCCAGATTCTCTCGGCGGTGGTCAGTGTGATCTACCTGTTTCATCGGTATACTGCCCTGCGGTTTGCCAAGGGGGAGCTGCGGCTTGACCGGGATAAGGGCATGCTGATTCTCAAAATGGGCATTCCCTCTACCCTCCAGCAGTGCGTGATCTCCATGGGACATATGGCAATCCAGCGGGTCATCAACCACTTCGACATCACCGCAGGCTACACGGCGGCGACCAGAATTGAGAGCTTTATTCTGATTCCCATTCAGGGCTTCTTTATGGGCATGGCGACCTTTACCGGGCAGAATCTGGGCGGCGGCAAGCTGTCGCGGATCTCCAAGGCGGTGAAGGAAACCGTGCTGATGAGTCTGGTGGTGGTGGCTGCGGTCATTGGCATTATTTATCCCTTTGCACCCCAGCTGGTTCGGATTTTTGGCGTCACCGGAGATTCCGGAGATGTGGCAGTGACCTATCTGCGGTTTGTTGCCTTGGCGTTTGTGGTGTTCTGCATCTATTTCTCCATCAACGGTGTGCTCCAGGGCTCCGGCGATGTGGTGTTTACGGCATTTAACACGTTTTCCGGTCTGGTTATTAAGGTGGTGTTCGTCTATCTGGTGGCATATCTGACCCCGGTGGGCATGGCAGCCATTTGGTGGGGCAATCTGGTCAGCTGGATTTACAGCTTGGTGCTGGCAGCGCTGCGCTATCGTTTTGGACCTTGGCGCAGCAAATGTGTGGTCAAGAATCCCGAATAGCTATAAAAAGGAGAGGTGCACCGGACGGTGTACCTCTCCTTTTGGGTTATTTGATTACTGAATCAGTCCGCTCTCTTTCAACAGCAGCTCCAGATCGGTGCCGCGAATCTTCTTCAGGGCAATTTTCAGAACCTCTCGCTCACCAAAGGACAAGGGCGCCTCACTCAGGGGCTTTTTATCAATGGCATAGTAGCAGGCCCTCAGAAGCTCTCTTACGTCATACTTGCTGCCCCAGACCTCGGGAACGCCGCGGTCAATGTCCAGCAGGGTATACACCGACTCCATACCGGTACGCATGGAATACTCGGTGGTGAAGATG
>CAJKNS010000100.1 GCA_905201305.1 uncultured Eubacteriales bacterium | reverse complement strand
CATTGACCACCTGACGGGCATCCACATAAGCTGTGGTACCGCCGGGTCCTGCATTGAACCGGAATACCACCTGAGGATTCTTCCGCAGTGCCTCCAGATCCTCGATCATTGCCGTGGCGGACGCATACCGTGCGGACAAATCCGAGCACATGGCATGGAGGGTGATCTGCTGGAGTCCCAGCGGAATGGCAGGATTCAGCTGACGCGGAGGAACCGGCGTGGCATTGATATGCTGAATGGCAATTGCCACGGGCGATTCGCCGTCGTAGGGGGGCTTTCCGGTGAGCATTTCATACATCACAACGCCCAGAGAGTAGAGGTCGGACCGGGCGTCCACCTGGGCGCCCTTTGCCTGCTCCGGAGAGATATAGTGAACGGAACCCAGCGCCTCCCGGGTCAGGGTGTTTTGGGATGAATTCAGCCGTGCAATGCCGAAGTCCGCCACCTTGACGCTGCCGTCCTTGAGAATCATGATGTTGTGGGGCTTGATATCCCGGTGGATAATCCCCCGGCTGTGGGCATGCTCCAGCGCCTTGGCAATCTGGGTGGCAAAATGCAGTGCCTCCCGCCAGGAAAGCGCGCCGCGCTGCTGCATATACTGCTTCAGCGTCAGCCCGTCGATCAGCTCCATGACGATGTAGTCAATATCGTTGGAGTGGTTGACGTCATAAACCGCCACAATATTGGGATGAGACAGCATGGCAACTGCCTGGGATTCCGCATAAAACCGTCTGCGGAAGTCCTCGTCCCGGCTCAGCTCCTCCTTAAGAATTTTTACCGCCACATAGCGGTTGAGCCGATGGCACCTGGCGCGGTAAACCACTGCCATACCGCCTCTGCCGATCTCCTCCAGAATTTCATAACGGCCGTCTAACAGCCGTCCAATATATTTATCCATTCACATCGCTCCCTAAGCAATGATATCGTTCGTGTTTAGTCGCCTTAATAGGCAAGCAGCACCAGGGTCACGTTATCCGGCGCGCCTCTGGTTTTGGCTATGTCGATCAGCCGCTGGCAGCAATCGCTGAGATTTTCCGCATGGGTGATTTCAAACAGCATCTCGGGACGGGACACCAGATTGGAAAGCCCGTCGGAGCAAAGCAGCAGATATTCCCCATGGTCCAGCCCCAGATAGAAGCAGTCGCACTCCACCTGCGGCTCGGTGCCCACAGCGCGGGTAATGAGGTTTTTGTTGGGATGATTTCGCGCCTCTTCCTCGCTGATCTGCCCCCGGGCAACCATCAGTCCCACCACGGAATGGTCCTCCGTGACCTGGGACACCTCGCCCTCGGACAGATAATAGCACCGGCTGTCGCCCACATTGATGATGTACGCAGCATTTCCCTGAAGGAACACCGCCACCAGCGTGGTACCCATGCCCTTAAAATCCGGACTCAGCAGGCTCTGCTCATAAACCGCCTGATTGGCGCTTTTTACTGCGCCCACCAGCATTTTTACGATCTCCGGCTGCTCCATATCCGGGACAGCGCTCTGCCGGATATCCTCTTCAAACACCTCGGCTGCCAGCCGGGACGCCACATCCCCTGACTTTGCGCCGCCCATTCCGTCGCAGACCACGGCAAGGAACTGATCGCCGCCCAGCTCCAGAAAGCGGAAGGTATCCTGATTCTGCTTCCGGACCATTCCCTGATCCGTTGCGCCCCAGATTTCCATTAAGCATCATCCTCCTGCCCGTGCATCTCCATAAGCTGCTGTTTCCGCCGCAGCTGACCGCAGGATGCGTCAATATCGCCGCCCAGACTTCTTCGCACTGTAGCGGTGATTCCGGCGTTTTCCAGGGTCTGCTGGAACTGCCGGATGGTTTCTCTGGTGGAGGGCTTCAGTGGGCTCTCCTCCACATTGTTCAGGGGGATCATATTCACATGCGCCCCCATGCCCGCCAGCTTCCGGCACAAAAGCGCCGCATGCCGCGGGCTATCGTTTACGTCCCGGATCATGGCGTATTCAAAGGAAATCCGCCGCCCGGTTGTCTCATAATATCGTCTGCATGCCGAGAGAAGCTGATCGACCCCATACCGGCGATTCACCGGCATGATTTTGCTGCGGGTTTCATCGTCCGGGGCATGCAAAGACACAGACAGAGTTAATTGTAAATGACAGGACGCCAGTTTGTCAATTCTTTCTGTGAGTCCGCAGGTAGAAAGTGAGATATGACGCATGGAAATGTTCATTCCCTTGGGGTCATTTACCAGTTCCAGGAACCGGAGCACCGCGTCATAGTTGTCCAGCGGCTCGCCAATGCCCATGAGGACGATGTGGGAGATTTTCCGCCCGCTGTCCTTTTGGGTGAACATCACCTGATCCAGAATCTCCCCTGCGGTCAATCGCCGCACCAGACCGCCCAGCGTAGACGCGCAGAACGCACAGCCCATGGCGCAGCCAACCTCGGAGGAAACGCACACCGTATTGCCGTATTTATACCGCATGAGTACCGTTTCCACGCAGTTGCCGTCCCGGAGCCGCCAGAGATATTTGATGGTGCCGTCCCGCTGGCTCTCCTGCTTCCGCACCACCTGCGGCGGCGTCAGATAGAAGGCTTCATCCAGCTTTTTCCGCAGATCAAGGGACAGGTTTGTCATTTCGTCAAAGGACGCCGCGCCCTTCTGGAGCCAGGAATACACCTGACCTGCCCGAAATTTCTTCTCGCCCATCTCCCCCAGCGCCGCCTCCAGCTCGGAAAGATTCATGGATTTGATGTCCTGTTTCATAACTGTTTCCTCATTTTACACATAAAAAAGCCGTCGCACTGGTGAACGCCCTGATACAGGGTCAGCATACCGGTCCGGGATTCCTCCAGACCGGCAGGAAGCGGCAGGGTCTCCGGTGAAAATTCCATGTGCTCCTTTAAAAAGTCCAGCACCACGGCTTCATTTTCCCGTTTTAAAATCGTGCAGGTGCTGTAGAGCAGAATGCCGCCCGGGCGCACATAGCGTCCCGCCTGCCGGAGAATTGTTTGCTGCAAGGGCGGCAGCTGCTCCAAATCCGATAGATTTTTATAGCGAATATCCGGCTTTTTCCGAATCACGCCCAGCCCAGAGCAGGGCACATCGGAAATTACCGCATCAAAGGCATTCTCCCATTCCGGACGGAACACCGACGCATCGTTTTCCATGGTCTTCACAATGGAAACGCCCAGCCGCGCCGCTGCCATTTCGATCTGCGGGAGCTTTCCCCCATGGACGTCACAGGAGATGATTTCTCCCTGATTGCCCATGTGCATGGCTGCCGCCATGGATTTTCCTCCCGGCGCCGCGCACAGATCCAGCACCCGCATCCCCGGCTTCAGCTCCATCACGTCCACCGACAGCCGCGCCGCCGGGTCCTGCACCTGCATGAGTCCGTTCTGAAAGGCTGGCAGCCGCGCAATATCTCCTGCGCCGCGAAGCAGGAAGCAGCCCGGTTCCCAAACGTGCGGTGTTACCTCGGCGCCCTGCTGCTCCAAAAGGGCTTTCAGGGCTCCGGCGTCGGTTTTCAGGGGATTGACCTGCAAGCAGGTTTCCACCGGACTGTTATCCGCTTCCAGAATCGCACCCAGCTGCTTGCCCACCGACGCTTTCATCAGGTCCACCAGCTCGGCGGGATGGCTATAGCGAATGGCATAGTCCTTTGGCGGGGTCAGCTTGTCCCGATTCCGAAGCATATTCCGGAGCACGGCGTTGCAAAGTCCCGCTTCCCGCTGAGAAAACTGGGCTTTTGCCTGCTTCACCGCCTCATTCACCGCAGCGGCGTCCGGCACCCGGTCCAGCATGGTGATCTGATAGACCGCCAGCCGGAGAATATCCCGAAGGGCGGGCTGCAAATGCTTCCGTCCTGTGAGAAATTCGTCGATATAATAGTCCAGCAGCGCCTGATTTTGCAGCACGCCGCAGCAAAGGGTGGTACACAGCGCCGCGTCCTTCCGGTCCAGTCCCGCCTGCTGAATCTGCTCCCGCAGGACCGCATCGGACCATGCCCCTCGGGTTCGGCACAGCATCAGCGCCTTTCGCGCCGTCTGTCTTGCTGGCATAGGCTTTACTCCTCGATGGTGATGGGATGCCCGCGGAGATAATCCGCACAGCGCATCCGCTTGCCGCCCTGGGCTTGGACCTCTTCCACCAGAATCACGGTTCCGCCGCCGCAGGCAACCTCCAGTCCCTTTTTCGTCACGGCAACAAAAGCTCCGGGGGCTTTATCGGTGGTTTTGTCCAGAATCTTTACGGAGAATACCTTGCAGGGCTTGCCGTGGAGCTCCATGGTTGCCACGGGCCAGGGAATCAGCCCCCGCACCTGGCAGGAGATCTCTCTGGGGGTTTTGCTCCAATCGATGGGCGCCATGTCCTTTTTCAGCATAGGCGCATAGGTTGCCTGACTGGGGTCCTGGGGGGTCCGGACTGCGGTTCCGTTTTCAATGGCGGTAACGGTGCGGCTCAGCAGCTCTGCACCGGCTTCCGCCAGCTTAAGCGTCAGGGTTTCGGTGGTGTCGGTGTCCGCGATGGGGGGGACGATTTTGTCGATTATATCCCCCTCGTCCATTCCCGCCGAGAGATACATGGCGGTCACGCCGGTTTCCGTTTCTCCCTGCAAAATGCTCCACTGAATGGGTCCTGCACCGCGGAGATGAGGAAGTAAGCTGGCATGGATGTTGATGCAGCCGTATTTGGGAATATCCAGCACCGCCTGGGGCAGAATTTTTCCGTATGCCACCACGCAGATGAGATCCGGGTTCAGCGCCCGAAGCTCCTCCGCCACGGCTTCGTCCTTGAAGGTCTGGGGCTGAATAACTGGAAGCTCATGCTCCAGCGCAAACTCCTTCACCGGAGAAGCCGTGAGCTTCATGCCGCGATTCTTGGGGGTGTCGATTTTCGTATAGACGGCGGCGATGTCGTGACCATCCTGATAAATGCGGCTCAGGCAGATCCGGGCAATCTCCGGGGTGCCCATATAGACGATTCTCAAGCTCATTCCTCCTCGCTGCCGGGCTCCGGCTCGCCCTCTTCCTCCATCCGCTGGAGGTCCTCCTCCGTGAGGATTTTCGAGGCGCGGTCAATAAACAGGATGCCGTCCAGATGCTCGCACTCATGGACAAAGCATCTGCCGATCAGTCCAGAATCCGTGTCGGTGAACACGTTGCCGTTCCGGTCCATTGCCTTTACGGTGACGGTCATGGGACGCTTTACCACGCCCCAGATACCGGGCAGGCTCAGGCAGCCCTCCAGTCCCTCCTGCTCCCCCTGGGTGTCGATGATTTCCGGGTTCACCAGCTCCAGAATGGTGCCGTCCTCCTTCTCAATGACCACAATCCGGCGCAGAATGCCCACCTGAGGCGCCGCCAGACCAACGCCGCCGGAATCCTTCAGGGTATCGATCATATCGTCGATCATATTGTGCAGCCGCTGGTCAAACACCGTCACAGGACGGGACTTTTTCCGCAGGCTTTCTTCATCGGTATCCTTTTTCAAAATCGTTCTCAGTGCCATTTTATTTTCCTCCCTGTCAGTCCATGGGATTCACGTCCACGGTGACTGTAATGGTTTTATTTGCATTGTCTTTTTTAAACCGGATCATCAATCCGGAGAGTATATTCCGAAGCAGTCTTGTATTCTTTCCCAGCAGGGTCAGCTGATAGCGGTAGCGGTTCATCACCCGGACTACCCGCGCCGGAGCAGGACCCATCACCAGAAGGCGGCTGCCCTGATAATTCCGCAGCTGCCGCTCCAGCTCCTCCCGAAACCGCATGGCGCCATAAGAAGCGTCCTGCTCAATGGCGGCAAAAAAGCTCACCACCAAAACGTCGCCATAGGGTGGGCAGCCCTGCAATTTGCGCAGCGGAAGCTCCGTTTCATAAAAGGCGTCATAGTCCTGACATGCCGCCTGGAGCAGCACCTGATTCTCCGGGGTCATGGTCTGAATCACCGCACGACCCGCAGTCTCCCCGCGACCCGCTCGTCCCACCACCTGGGTGATTTTCGAGAACGTGGTTTCTGCCGCCCGATAATCATCGGTATATAGGGAGCTGTCGCCGTCCAACACCCCAACCAGCGTCACATTGGGAAAGTTCAGTCCCTTGGTTACCATCTGGGTGCCAATGAGCACCGGAATTTTCTCCTGCTGGAACCGGCTGAGAATCGCTTCATGGGGGTTGGATGCGCTGACGGTGTCGGCATCCATGCGGATGGTTTCCACATCGCTCCACAGCGCATGCAGCTCCTGCTCCACCCGCTGGGTGCCGGTGCCCACCAGTCGATATCGGGTGCCGCACTCCGGGCAGGTGGCGGAAGCGGGCTGAGAATAGCCGCAATAGTGGCACATCAGCCGGTCGTTGGCGGAGTGATAGGTGAGACTGATGCTGCATCTTGGGCATCCAGGCACATGACCGCAGATGGGGCACAGCATGGTTCGGCTGGCGCCCCGGCGGTTGAGGTATAGAATGGTCTGCTGTCCCTTTTTAAAGTTCTCCTCCATCTCCAGCCGCAGGGTCTCGCTGATGGAGGTGGAATTTCCCGCCTGAAGCTCCTGCTTCATATCCGCCAGAATTACCTTTGGCATTGCCTGACCGTTATAGCGGTTTTTCAGCTGCGCCAGATGATAAACTCCGGTTTTCGCCAGATACATGGTGGTGATGCTGGGGGTCGCCGAGCCAAGGACCACGCTGGCGCCCTCTCTGGCGCCCCGCCAAATGGCAACCTCCCGGGCATGATACCGGGGATTCATTTCGGATTTATAGCTGGACTCATGCTCCTCATCCAAAACGATCAGTCCAAGGTTTGAAAGCGGTGCAAACACCGCAGACCGGGTGCCCACCACCACGGATGCCTTGCCTGCCCGGATGCGCTTCCATTCGTCATAGCGCTGCCCGGTTTGCAGGGCGCTGTGGAGCACCGCCACCTGATCTCCAAAATGACGCATAAACGTCTCCATGAGTTGTGGGGTCAGGGCAATCTCCGGCACCAGCACCAGCGCCGTTTTTCCCAGCTCCAGCACCCGTGAGATCAGGCGAATATACACCATGGTCTTGCCGCTGCCGGTAACGCCATATAGCAGGGACACAGACTTTGGCTCTGTGAGATAGCCTGCCAGCTGCTCATATGCCCGCTGCTGCTCCGGCTGCAATACAATCGGCGCAGCAGCAGCTCCGTCACTGACCTGAGGCCGCCGGAATACCTCCCGATGGCTCAGGGTCAGATATCCCGCCTTTTCCAGTGCATTCACCGCCGCATTGGTAGCACCGGTGAAATAGCACAGCTCCTTGACCGAACAGCTGCCAACTACGGCGAGCATTTCCAAAAGCGCCTTTTGCAGCGGCGCACGCTTTTTTGTTTGGGCAATGTTCTGGGCTTCCTGAGGGGATATGGTCAGGGTGGCAACCTTTTCGGTTTTATCCCCCACATTGCGGATGAGACTTCCCTCCAGCAGCACATAGCCTTTGCTCTGGAGCCTTTGAAGCCCCAGATTCAGGTCGTCCTTGTCCATACACCGGCGGAGCTGATCCATGGACGCGCCGCCGCCGATTTCCCGCAGGTGATTCCCCAGCGCCGCCGCCTGGGGGCACTTGGGAAATTTCTTGTCAAAGTCGGCATTTTCCCCTGCCGCGGTCAGGACCACCTGATTTTTGGCATGGAACCACAGCCCAGCCGGAAGCATGGCGCGAACCGCGTCGAAGAAGGTGCAAAAATAGCGTTCCCGCAGGAATGCCGCCAGATGCAGCATGGTATCGTCCAGCATCGGCGCATCGTCCAGCACCGACTCCACCGGCTTAAGGGAATATGCCGGTGGAAGCTCCAGGGAGATCACCTCCAGCACAATCCCCTCACTGCGCCGGTTTCCCTTTCCAAAGGGCACCGCCACCCGAACCCCGGGCACGCATTTTTCCTCCAGCGCCGGAGGGACCAGATAGTCATAGGGCTTATCGATGGCATACACGGCGGCAGCCACCACAATTTTTGCAATGTTCAAGCGGCT
>CAJKNS010000099.1 GCA_905201305.1 uncultured Eubacteriales bacterium | reverse complement strand
GCACTGGGCGCCAATATCCTGGGCATTAAGCCAGCCATTGAAATGGCAGGGGGAACCCTGTCGGTGGGAAAGAAGTACCGTGGAAAAACGCCGGATGCCTTTGAAAAGTTCCTGCGGGATAAGCTGAATCTTGCCCGGCAGGAGGGAGACGGCGGCATTGCATGCGTCTATCATGCAGGCATCGACCAGAGTCTTTTTGACCGTCTGGTGGAAATCACCCGGGAGTCCGGTATTTTTGAAGAGGTGATGACCGCCCGTGCCGGCAGTATCATCTCCTCCCACTGCGGCGCGGAAACCATTGGCTTTACATTCCAGAAGAAGCGGGAGGGTTGCTGATGACACCGCCAAAGGTATTATTGTGCAATTATACTCCCGCAGAGGAAAAGGCGTGGCGGTTTTTACTGCGCGGCTTTCCTCTGCTTGAGCTGGTTTCCGTTGAGCCCCAGCAGTCCGGCTGTACGTTGGCGGAATTGGCAGCGGGACAGCAGAACCCCGGCTCCAATGAGCCAGGCAAGGTTACCGGACGCATGGTAATTTTCGCGGGAGCGCAGGGAGAGTTGCTGAAAAAGCTGGTCGATCTTTCCGGTCAGGTGACAAAGGAGCATGCCTTTCGCGCCATTCTGACGGAATCCAACCGCAGTTGGACGCTGAACCGGCTGTATGCGCAGCTGGAAAAAGAGGAACAGTCCCTGATGGGAAAGAGAAGGTAAAAAAATAAGCCCGATGGAGTCGTTCCATCGGGCTTTTGCGTTGTTATTTTGCTTTTAACTGTTCTGCCAATGCTCCATTTGGATCCACATACAGGGTGTTATAATGCTCATAGATCACCATGCCGGGCTTTGCACCCGCGGGCTTTTTTACCTGCTTGACTGGGCAGTAATCCACGGGGACGTTCTGGCTTTCCCTAGCCTGGGAGTAGTAGGCTGCCAGCTGTGCAGCCTCCAGAATGCTCTGTTCATCCGGCTCGCGACCCTCGCAGGAGAGAATCACATGGCTGCCGTGAATCTTCTGGGTGTGGAACCAAAGGTCCGATTTGTAGGAGGATTTCAGCGTCAGAAGATCGTTCTGCACATTATTTCGTCCTACCCGTATTCTTAGACCCGCAGAGGAGACGAACTCCATTGGCTTTGAGGGCGCGGACTTCATGCGCTTTTTCTTGTCGGTGTTCCGCAGATAGCCGCCGGAAATCAGCTCCTGCCGGATATCGGTGAGATCCTTTTCGGTTTCGGCGCGGCTGAGCTCGTCCAGAATGCTCTCAAGGTAGCTAAGCTCCGTCTCGCCCTTGGCAATCTGCTGGGTCAGGTATTGCTCGGCATTTTTTGCCTTGTTGTAGTCCTTGAAATACTTCGCGGCGTTTTGCTGCGGAGAAAGGGTGGGATTCAGGGGAATCTCCACTTTCTTCAGCTCCGGATCATAGTAGTTTTCGGCAATGAGCTTGGTCTGACCGCGTTCCATCCGATAGAGATTGGCGGTAATCAGTTCACCGCGGATTCGGAACAAATCCCGGTCAGCGGCGCCGGAAAGCTCTTTTCGCTGGTTTTCCAGCTTCCTGGCGGTACGATTCCGAAGGTTGGTGATGGTTTTCAGCGTTGCCTGGGACTTGGACTTCATCCGGGCGGCAGCGTCCTTCTTGGCATAAAAGCCGTCCAGCAGGGCAGAAAAGCTCTCTTGCTGCTGGGACTCCACCAGCGGTCCGTATTGGAAGATGGGCAGATAGGTAAAGTCCCAGGGCGTTCCGTTTTTCAGCAGCAGATACGGCGTTTTAGCGCCCTCCAGCAGCTTTTGAAATTCTGCCTTTAAATAAGCGCCGAATGCATAGCGAGAGGAAAGGGAAAGATCATTCAGGTCCTCCAGTGCCGGATCATAGCGGAAGCACAGCTCCCGGCAAATCAGCGGCGGCAGTCCGGAAAAATGATCCATGAGAAAACCGTCCGGACGGGTGGGCGTGTCGATGCGCTGGAGCAGAGCGGTGATGTCCTCCAACGTAACGCTTTCGGGGCTGAGCTTATGCTGACTGGGGGGCAGATGATAATAGAGCCCCGGCAAAACCTGACGCTGCTCGGACATTTCATAGTCCACCCGGCGCACGCAGTCAATGATGCGTCCATCCCCGCCGGTGAGAATCAGGTTGGAGTTCCGACCCATGATTTCCAGAATCACATGGCGGGTGACCGGTTCGCCAAATTCATCGGTGCAACCCAAAGCAAAATCCACCACGCGCTCCATCGGGGGCTGGATGACTTCCTCAAACCGTCCACCAGCCAGATGCTTCCGCAGCAGCATGCAGAACATGGGGGGAGAAGCGGGATTTTCAACGGTTTCCCGGGTAAAATGCACGCGCGGTGCAGCGGGATTGGCGGAGAGCAGCAGCCGGGCGGAGCCCTCTTTGGTACGGAGCAGGAATACCACCTGATCCCGGGTGGGCTGATAGATTTTATCCAGCTTTGCTCCAAGAATATGCGTTTTCAGCTCTTCCACAACGGAAGAAAGGGTAATGGCATCAAGTGGCATGGCGATCCTCCATGATAATGGTAAACAGCGCACGAATCCGATCCGTCTGTCCCAGAAGATAGAGGGCGCCAAACAGCGCCTCCAGTCCCGTTGCCTTGGAATACTGGCTGTGGGTGGCATTCTTGGGAATGTTGTGGACGGCGGCATTTCGACCGCGGCGGTAATAGCCCGCTTCCTCTTCGGTTAAATGGGGCAGCAAGCGGTCGGCAGCCCCCGCCTGAGCAGGCGCGCAGACATAGGCGGTGGTTTCTTTGTGAAGATGCCCGCTGGTGGTTCGCCCGTCCAGCACAAGCATGGACCGGACGAGAATCTCATAAACCGCGTCTCCCATATGGGCAAGCCCCAGGGCAGAAACGGCGCCGACCTCTCTTGGATTCAGGGCATGATGCAGCAGTGCTTCCATGGTGTTCCTCCTGTCAGTCCTTTTTCCAGCCGTGGCGCAGCTCATACTGGTCGTTGAAATCTTCGATGAACTTGTCAAAGGATTGGAGGGCGCTGCCGAATGCTTCTGCGCCCTGGGGTCCAAGGGTGGAAAAATACTGGGTGAAAAAGCTGTCGATTTCCTGATGGAATATCATGGCGCACTGGTGCCCCAGCTCGGTGAGATAGAGCTTTTGGTTCTTTCCGGTGCCCTCCTTGCGGATTAAACCGGATTTTTGCAGATTGCGCAGAGAAACGGACAGACTGGGCAGTCCGATGCCGCACAGCGGCGATAGCTCACTGAGGGTAACGCCCTCGTTGGACTTTAATATTGTAAGAATTCGCGGCTGACCCTGATATAGCCCTGCAACCTTACAAAAGTTCCGTTCCATTCGGGCAAAATCACGGGTGACGGTGAACACCAGTCCACCGAAATCATATCTGGAAATGGGCATGAAAGCACCTCACTATCAAATGTTTTTCATACTATTATACCACAATCCACCTTTCTTGGAAAGTAGAAATCTGTGGGTGCATCGTTTCTGTGAAGGAATTGTGAAAAACAATGGGCAGAATGCACAAAAAAGTTTGACGGCTAACAGTCATTGTACTGAAATTACCAATTCGCCACAGGTTATTGCTGACTTTTTGTGCAGACTGTGGTATATTAGCGCTATATTTTAGGGCGCAATGCCCGGGGAGGAAACGATTGTGGAAGAAAACTACGGTAAGAAAATCGGTGAAGCGAAGACGCTGCCCTTGGCGGTCAGCGGCATGCTGATGGTGGCGTTCATTTTCCTGATTGCCGGAATCAGCGTTATGGGCTATGGTATTTCCAAGGGGACCTTTGGCAGTATGGCAGTTACGGGCATTGTGCTGCTGGTGGTTGGCATTGTGCTGCTGGCTTATTGCATCAAGACCATCATGGGCAGGGTCATCTGCTATGAGAATGCCATTGTCATCAAGGAGACGTTTAAGACTACGGTGATTCCCAGAGAGAAGATCGCTGCGATTTTCTGGGAGCGTCCCGGCGCCAATGCCAGCAACGAAAAGGTCCGGACCAACGTCAATGTAGCCGATATCATCCTCGAAGGCGGTCGGCAGCATTATCGGATTTCTGATGGCTATTACTCCAATGTGGACATTCTGGGCAAGTACCAGAGCGACTATAAGATCCCCATGGAGATCAAGCGGTAACTTACATCAAACCTCCTCCGGTCAAATCGGGGGAGGTTTTTTGAACACAGCACGGACACATCCGGGGGCTAAACTGAAGATAACTTCGGAAGGGAGTGGAAAATATGCGGAAATGGTGGATTGTTGTTCTGGCGGTCCTGATCGCAGCCGGAGCGGCAGCGGGCGTTTTGTTCCGGCAGCAGAGAATTGCAACAGAGAATATGGCGGAAGCCTTTGAGCTATATAATCAATGGGGTGTCCTGTCTGATGGCGATTGGACGGACCAGGAGACAATCCAGCGGGCAATCGATGCCTACGATGCCCGATGGAGTCAGCTTTGGATTGAGAAGCATTCTTATGCCAGTACCCCAGAGGACTGGCAAATCTATTCTCGCGGGGGACGATATGACATATCCGCAGTCCTGGGTGGCTGGAGCATGGAATGGTCGCCGCTGTTTGCGCTGAATCACGTAGCAAAGGCAGCGATTCGTTCGGATGCTGTCTGGGTTGAGCAGAAAGACGATGGAAACTATTGGATTACTGCCGGTGTTTCATTGGACGAAATTCAGGCGAAAATGGCGCGGGAAGACGGCGTCTGGAAGGTGGAAGAAGATCGAAACGACGGCGATGCCTGGATACTGAAAAGCTATGTCCTCACAGACGCCCAGTCCGCCGCTGCGCTGCTGGAGGAATGGGGCGATCAAATGAATGCCGATCAGAAAATCGCCCTTCAGGATGCCGCTGCGATCACAGAGCAGCCCTATGAAACCTTAGATGCAGCCATTCGGGCAGCCAAAGAAATCAATATAGATGCATTTTGCCCCCTTCGCCCATAGCAGGCAAAGGGGGCAATGGTTTATTTACCTTCGTACAGATCCTGAATCATCTGCTTAGCGGTATCCACAGTGCTTTGATCCGGCACCATGACATAGGCCTTCTGACTCATGGAGTAGGGAACCTGACTGTCGCCGGTGCCATCTACACTATAGGTGGAGATGCTCCAGCTGCCGCCGTTGCTCAGCTGCTCCCGGATAACCGTACTAATCAGATCGTAGGGAACGCTGGTTTCAAAGCTGCCGGACAGAGAGTCCATAAAGGAGTTATAGTTGACCAACAGCTCCGGGGAGAGCGCCTTCTGAATCACAGCCTGAATCAGAGCCATCTGATTTTTACCGCGCTGCCGATCTCCTTCGGCAAAGGCGTGACGCTCCCGGACGAATGTCAGCGCTTTGGCGCCGTCCATCTGGTTATCGCCCTGGGTATAGGAATAGTTGCCGGCAGTAAAAGCGTAATCAGAGTTGACGGTGACACCGCCCAATGCGTCGATGATATCCTCAAAGCCGCTGAAGTTAACCCGGAAATAATAGTCCACATTGACGTCATAGAGCATTGCCATGGTGTCCATGGACACATCAATGCCGTAGATTCCAGCATGGGTCAGCTTGTCCTTGGCGCCGCCGGAAATAGAAAGGGGCACATAGTAGTCTCGCGGGGTAGAAATCAGCACCACCTTATGGGTTGCTGTATTCACCGAGGCAAGAATATTGACATCGCTGCGGCTTTTGACAACGAGTCCGGAGCGGCTGTCAATACCACTGATGAACACGGTGAAAATCATGCCGTCCTGTTCGTCTGTGGTATCCGCAGTGTCGGTGTCCTTGGTGTTGCCCTGGAGACGATTGGCTGCATCCGGATCCAGCTTAGCCTCCACGACCTGACGCTTTACATGGGTGATGGTAGCTTCCTTCAACTGGCTGGCAGCGTCTTCGTAGCCCTCCATCTCGGAAAGCAGGTCCAAATAGGCGCTGTTCAGAATGATGGCGTCCACGTCTTTTCCAAGGATGGCATCGATCAGCTGGGGCAGACCATCATATTCCTTGGGGACAATGGTGACGCCATATTCCTGATTCAGCTGAGTAATGGCATCGTTGGTATTATCCCGGTCCTGCTGTGCAAGAATGCCATAAGTATAGGTGGCAGCAACCTGGGAAAAATCGTTGATATCATCGGCACGGACGTAAATACCCACTGAGGCAGTTTCTACTTGCGGCGTGGTGATTTCCTTTGCTGTGCTCATTCCCTTATTGACATATAGGCAGCCGGTAATCAATGCGGCGCTAAACAGCAAAGACAGCACTGCACCAGTGACGCAACGTCCGGTTTTGACTGGGTTCCAAATCAGCAGCGTGACCAGCGTAATCATCAATGCAAGACCAACGAGGACTACCGCGATATATTTTCCCGGAAGCAGCATAGTGGATACCAGCAGCACGGCAAATGCAATGGCAGAGACGGCGCACAAAATCAGTGCGACCAGACAAATCCCCTGTAAGAGCCGCCAGTGGTTTCCTCTGCGGTTCCTTTTACTCATAGTGAAACCTCCATTTCTGCTGCACAATGCAGCACGATAGGATAATATTTAAAGCTATTTTACCATTTTGTGAGATGGAAGTCAACGCTGAGAGGGAATTGCGGCAGAAAATGGTGCAATAAATTTGTAAAAAAGGGTCCTGCACGCTGCATGCCGGACCCTTTTGGCGTTATTCTCCACAGAGATTGATGATTGCGTCGGCAAAAATTTTTACGGAGACAACCAACTCGTCTACAACGGCAAATTCATCGTTGCCATGCATCCGGTTGTCGGTGCCGGGCATGGTGCAGCCAAATGCTACGCCGTTTTTCATCTCATGGCAGTAGGTGCCGCCGCCGATGGCAAGGGGCTTTGCATCCTGAACGCCGGTGAACTTCTCATAGCTGCGGAGCAGGGTCTTCACAAAGGGGGTATCTGCGGGCACATGGTGGGGCTGCTTCATGGGAACGTCCTTCAGTGCCAGCCCCTTCTTTGCGCATGCCTGCATGGCGGCATACTTCATGTTCTGATCGTTGGCGCACAGGGGACTGCGGCAATCAAACTGTGCCTCCAGACCGGTGGGGGTCACATGGATGATGTCAAGGCTCAGGGTCAGCTCGCCGGAAATTTCGTCGGACATTTTGACGCCCAAGCCCTCGCCCAGATAATCCCCGTGGGGAATCAGCTCATGCAGTCCATGGAGCGCCTGCACCTGGGGGCAATCCGGAAGATGCATGGCGGAGACCAGGTGGAGCATGGCGGTAATGGCGTTGTTGCCGCCCTGAGGGGAGGCTGCATGGGCACCCTCGCCCTGGGCGTCAATGGCGATGGTATGCTTGTCCAGCTCCGTGACGGTAAAGGAAACGCCGGTTTCCTCCTTGGCGCCTGCGCAGTAGATCTCGGCAACGGTTTTCCGCATGCCCTCAATCTCCATATGGCACTTGTCCGGCACCACGTTGATTTTCAGCCCGGCATCGATGGTCTTAATCCGAGGCAGGGCATCGCTCTCCTGGAAGTCGGCAAAAATGGTGCCAATCAGACCGCCCTTTTCGATGTTAATCAGGGGATAGTCGGCGTCAGGGGAGAAGGTGTACTTTGCCTCCGGCTCCTGGGCGTAGTAATGGGCAATATCGCCGCTGCCGCATTCCTCGTCCGTGCCCCAAATCAGGCGGACATTGTGCTTCAGGGGGACGTTCAGCTCTTTCAGGCAGCGGAGGGCATAGAGGGCAGCTACGCCGGGACCCTTATCGTCTGCGGTGCCGCGACCATAGATTTTGCCGTCCTTGACAATGGGGTCAAAGGGACCGGTCACTGTCCAGCCGTCGGCAACGGGGACGCAGTCCATGTGGCTTAAAATGTCCAGATGATGGTCATTGTCCGGAAGATAGTCTACGGTGCCAACATAGCCGTCATAGTTGGTGGTCTTGAAGCCGTAGCCGCCTGCAATCTCCAGCGCCTTGGTCAGCGCATGGTTGGGACCCTCGCCAAAGGGTGCGCCGGGCTTTGGCTCACCGCGGTCCGACTGAATGCGAACCAGCGCCTTGATATCCTCCAGAAATTCCTCCCGATGGGCTTCCACCCACTGGGAAATTACGTTCTGATCCATGACTAATTTTCTCCTTTTCCATAGGTATAGACAATGTTGCAGAGAATCTTGGGCATCAGCTCCAGGGAACGGACGGGGATGAATTCATAAATACCGTGGAACTGGTAGCCGCC